>JBIIZE010000362.1:0-2980 GCA_044346435.1 Burkholderiales bacterium | reverse complement strand
GTTGCGGCGGATGTAGTTGATGATCGCTTCATCGAACTTGTCGCCGCCGACACGCACCGAACCTTTGTAGACCAGCCCGCCCAACGCAATAACGCCGACTTCGGTGGTGCCGCCGCCGATGTCGACGACCATGGAGCCGGTTGCTTCACCGACCGGCAGGTCAGCGCCGATCGCGGCGGCCATCGGTTCTTCAATGAGGTAAACACGGGATGCGCCGGCGCCGATCGCAGCGTCGCGGATCGCGCGGCGTTCGACCTGGGTCGAACCGCAGGGCACGCAGATGATGATGCGCGGCGAAGGCGAGAAAAACTTGCTGCGATGAACGCGTTTGATGAACTGCTTGATCATCTGTTCGGTGATGATGAAGTCGGCGATCACGCCGTCTTTCATCGGCCGGATGGCGGTGATGTTGCCCGGTGTGCGGCCCAGCATCTGCTTGGCGGCGAGACCGACTTCCTGGATGACTTTCTTGCCGTTGGGGCCGCCTTCCTGGCGGATCGCGACGACGGAGGGTTCATCAAGCACGATCCCCTTGCCGCGGACATAAATCAGCGTGTTCGCGGTGCCGAGATCGATGGCGAGATCATCGTTAAAGTAACCACTGAGGAAACCGAACATAAAGCCTTTCGTATCAACGGATTTTGCTGCCTTCCACGGCCCCGGTATGATACCCTACGCAGCCCTTGTTTTTAACGGTTTTTTCATCCCTTTTCATGGCCCTGACCCTCGACGATGTGCGACGCGCAGCGCACCTGGCGCGGATCGCGATTGACGACGCCGAAGCCGAGGCTGCGCTGGCCCAGTTGACGCGCGTGTTCGGACTCATCGAAGACATGCAGGCCGTGGATATTTCCGGCATCGAACCGATGGCGCATGCGCAGGATCTGATGCTGCGACTGCGCGCCGATGCCGTGACCGAGGGTGATCAACGCCAACTGTTCCAGTCCGTTGCGCCCGAAGTCGAAGCCGGACTTTATCTGGTGCCAAAAGTCATCGAATAACCCGAGCCGGGCCTGTTGCCGCAGGCCGACCCCCCCAGCAATGTCCAACGCCACACTCAAAGAATTGTCCGCGCAGCTCGCCGCCAAGGCCTGCTCCAGCGTTGAGTTGGCGCAGGATTTTGTCAATAAAATCAATAAATTAAATAAAGAACTCGGCTGTTATGTCACGGTCGATGCGGCACGTACGCTGGCCCAGGCTGAGGCGGCCGATGCGCGCCGTGCTGCGGGCGATGCCGGCGTGCTGACCGGGGTGCCGCTGGCACACAAGGACATCTTCTGCGCCAAGGGCTGGCTCACTACCTGCGGCTCGAAAATGCTCTCCAATTTTGTCGCACCGTATGACGCGCATGTGGTGGAGCGCTGCGATGCCGCCGGCATGGTGACGCTGGGCAAGACCAACATGGACGAGTTTGCGATGGGCTCGTCCAATGAAACGTCGTTCTTCGGCCCGGTGCGCAATCCCTGGGACCGCGAACGGGTACCCGGTGGCAGTTCCGGCGGTTCGGCGGCGGCGGTGGCCGCTCGACTTGCCCCTGCCGCGACGGGTACCGACACCGGCGGCTCGATCCGCCAGCCCGCGGCGCTGACCGGCATCTGCGGACTCAAGCCGACCTACGGGCTGGTATCGCGATACGGCATGATCGCGTTTGCCTCGAGCCTCGATCAGGCGGGGCCGATGGCTCGTACTGCCGAAGATCTCGGCCTGCTGCTCAATGTGATGGCAGGGCACGATGCGCGTGACTCCACCAGCCTTGAGCGGCCCGCTGAAGATTACAACCGCGACCTCGCGAAACCGCTCAAAGGCCTGCGCGTCGGATTGCCGAAGGAATTTTTTGCCGCGGGCATGACTGCTGATGTGCAGAAGACCATCGAAGCCGCGATCGCCGAATACCAAAAACTGGGCGCAACGGTAGTCGACATCAGTCTTCCCAACATGGGGCTGTCGGTGCCGGTGTATTACGTGCTCGCTCCGGCAGAGGCGTCGAGCAATCTGTCGCGTTTTGACGGTGTGCGTTATGGTCACCGCGCCGCTGAATACACCGACTTGCTCGACATGTACAAACGCAGCCGTGGCGAGGGTTTCGGCGCGGAAGTGAAACGCCGCATCCTCATCGGTACCTATGTGCTGTCACATGGTTACTACGACGCCTATTACATCCGCGCGCAGAAGCTGCGCCGGCTGATCGCCCAGGATTTTGCCAACGCTTTCAAACAATGCGATGTCATCATGGGACCGACCAGTCCGACGACAGCATTCAGGATTGGCGAAAAAAGCAGTGATCCGGTGCAAATGTACCTGTCCGATATCTACACCATCGCAGTGAATCTGGCCGGGCTGCCCGGCATGTCGATCCCCTGTGGTTTTGATGGTGACGGATTGCCGGTCGGCCTGCAGATCATCGGCAATTATTTCGATGAATCGCGCATGCTCAATGTGGCGCATCAGTATCAACTGGCCACTGACTGGCATCAGCGTGCACCCCGGGGAGTGGTCTGACCATGCAATGGGAAGTGGTCATCGGTCTGGAAACACACGCCCAGCTGTCGACAGTGTCGAAGATTTTTTCCGGCGCCCCGACGGCTTTCGGTGCGGCGCCGAACACCCAGGCCTGCGGTGTCGACATCGCGTTGCCCGGCTGTCGATGCGAAAATCAATTCACCGTCGATTTTCGCGCGCAAGAATTATTTTTATCCCGATCTGCCCAAGGGCTACCAGATCAGCCAGTTCGAGCGGCCGATTGTTGAGGGCGGCACGCTGACCATTCAGGTGGGTGACACCGAAAAAACCGTACGACTGACCCGTGCCCATCTTGAAGAAGATGCCGGCAAGTCCTTGCACGAAGATTTTCACGGCCGTACCGGTATCGATCTCAACCGCGCCGGTACGCCATTGCTGGAAATCGTGTCCGAACCCGACATGCGGTCGGCTGAGGAGGCGGTGGCTTATGCCAAGGCCTTGCATACGCTGGTGCGCTGGA
>JBIIZE010000055.1:0-8785 GCA_044346435.1 Burkholderiales bacterium | reverse complement strand
TAGGCAATCTGCGCCGGTGTCAGATGCGGCGCCGACCAGTTGGTGGTTTTTGCGCCTTTGGGAATGCGGTAGCCCATCAGCAGGCCGGCAAGGTTTCGCACGCCGGTTTGTTCGTGACCGTGGCGTTTGGCGATGATGCCGAGGTCGACAATGTGGCGCTCGTGAAATGCAAACACCTGTTTCAGCGTGCGCAGGTCGTAGGCCAGGGCGACGCCGATCTTGGCGATGTTCTGCGCCGAGAGCATTTCGCCGAGCAGACCGTGAGTGTCACTGTAACGCAACGGAAAAATATGCACGCCGCCGGCGGTGGCGACCTGTACGATGCTGGGCAGATAACTTTCGCCCTTGCTGAAAGCGGGGCGGGTCTCGGTGTCAAAGCCGACGGCACGCTCGCCAAGGATGTCGATACGCGCGGCGTGGAGCAGCGCCGGGGTGTCGACAAAGTGGATAGGGCCTTCATAACGCCGTACCGGCAGATTGTTGAGGTCTTCGCGCGAGATGGATTTTGGAGATTCGTTCGGGGATTCGGCATTCATGCGGCGAGGGTAACCCATAGACGGGCTGCGTGGTACAGTGGCTGCCGGTGATCCCGGACGGAGGACAGGGTGCGTAACCGGCAAGTGCAGTGCTATTGGCAAGTGATGATTGCGGCGGCCGCGCTACTGCTGTCCGCCTGTGCGCCCCTGCCGAGATACACCACGCTGCCCGTGGAGATGCGACCCTCACCCAATTTCGGCGAGCGGCGGCCGAACTATGTGATCATTCATCACACCACCAACGATACCGTCGAGCAGGCGCTGGCTACGCTGACCAGCCGGATGCGCGAAGTCAGCGCGCATTACCTGATTGGCCGTGACGGCCGCATCATTTATCTGGTGGATGAGCAGAAACGCGCCTGGCATGCCGGTGATTCCTACTGGGGCGGCAATCGCGATCTGAATTCCTCGTCCATCGGCATCGAGCTCGACAATAACGGCAATGAGCCGTTCAGCGATATCCAGATCAGCGTGCTGATTGATTTGCTGCGCGATCTGACGATGCGCTGGAACATTCCGCCGGCGAACATTATCGGTCATGGCGATGTTGCGCCGGGTCGCAAGGTTGATCCCAGCGCATATTTTCCGTGGCGGCGCCTTGCAGAGGCGGGACTGGGTTTGTGGTGCGAGCCGCCGTATGCGCCGGCCCCCGCCGGTGCCGATGATGCCGCGCTGCTTGCCGCCCTCGGTTACGACGTGACGCGTTTGCCGGCCGCAGTGGCGGCATTCAAGCGCCACTGGACGCCGGAAGATGCGACGCCGGCATTGAGCGACGGGCAGCGCGCGCTGTTGCAATGCCTGATCGGTAAACAGCAGGGTGCCGGCGGTTCGGAACGTTATCAATAAAGCCGATTGTTATGGATCCTGTGGACGGAATTTGCAGAGCCGGACGGCAATAAAAAAGGGCCGCAGCAGCGGCCCTTTTTCATGCGCGTGAAGATCAGCGCAGGCTGTTGAGAATGTCGATGGAACGGGCCATCGAGAATTCGTAGGTCGGCGGGCTCCAGGCAGCGGCGTTTTCGCGCATCATGTAACCGTGCTGGATGCCGGGGAAAATATGCACGGCAAGCTGTGACTGCTTTTTGGCGAGTTCGAGATAGGCGGCCTGAACTTCGGGCGGCGCGGCGACATCCTGGTCGCCCCAGATCAGGCAGACCGGTTTGCTCAGGCCGTCGAATTCGTGCATGAAATCCTTCATCTGCGTGCTGTGGCAGCCGATGCCGGCGTCAAACCCCAGACGCTTCGGACCGATCGCGGCATAGGGGCCGCCATAGCAGAAACCCATCGCTGCGGCTTTGCCGTTGTGCTGCGGCAGCTTTTTGATCATCGCCAGCGTGTCGGCCATGTCGGTTTCGCCGGCCTTGATCACCGGCATGCGCGGCTGTGAACGTTCCCCGGCGCGTTTGTCGTCGCGCGGCAGCGGACCCGGCAGCGTGCGCCAGAACAGATCGGGTGCGGCGGCGATGAAACCCTTGGCGGCGAATTCATCGGCAATGCCGCGGATGTCGGCGTTGACGCCGTGCACGGCCGATGCCATCACCACGGCCGGGGCCTTGGCATTGCCGGCGGGCAGTGCAAGGTAGCAGTCGAATTCACCGGCGCCGCTGCTGGATTTTATTTTGACGTGATTGCCCATGAGGTGTTCCTCCTTCAGCCGTGGATTTATTCGGTGCCGAGCAGTTCGACTTCGAACACCAGCGTCGCGTTCGGGGGGATGACGCCGCCGGCGCCGCGTGCACCGTAACCGAGATCGGCGGGAATGGTCAGCTTGCGTGAGCCGCCGACTTTCATGCCCTGGACGCCTTCATCCCAGCCGCGAATGACATGACCTGCGCCCAGCGGGAATTCAAACGGGTCGCCGCGGTCCTTGCTCGAATCGAACTTGGTGCCGTCGGTGAGCCAGCCGGTGTAGTGCACCGACACGTATTGGCCGGCGGCGGCTTCCGCGCCGGTACCGACTTTGAGTTCTTCGATGATCAAACCGCTTGCGGTGGTGATGGATGCCATGGCTGTTCCTTGTTCAGAGTGAGGCGGCATTATGCCGTTCCCGGCGCGGCCTGTGAACCTGCTCAGCGTTTTGCCGGCTGGTCCTTGCGGAGCTGCATGTAACGCGGCGTCGCCAGGGTGATGCGCCCCCAGTCGACACTGTTGATGACGCCCACAAAGCGAACCGAATACTCCCTGGCATCCCATTCCGCGTACTGGACCGGAAAACGCGAGCGCAGGCCTTTCATTTTTTCGGCGTGGCTGCGGGCCGGCGGGCCGTATTTCTTTTTCAGTGCGTCGAGCGCATTGCTTTGCGCTTCGATGCCCCAGGTATGGACGTGGACCGCTTCGATCACGCCGCCAATCACTTCAACGGTCAGTTCGCCGCGGGCATAGGGCACGATGGCGGTGCGGGGATAAAACAGTTGCTGCTCCTCGCTGCCCCATGCGGTTTTGACAGTGTGTTGCGGGTTGTAGCAGTGGCGTTTGGTCAGCGCGTCTTCGCCACGTTCGCAGGCAGGGTAGTTGAAGCGGCTGCCGAGTTCGACGCCGAACATGGCTTTTACGGAATCGGCGGCAAAGGCCGTGTTGGCGACAAGGCTTAACGTGAACAGCAGATGGCGAAAATTTTTCATAGGCGGCATCATACGGGCCTTCGACAGGCAGTTCCATCCAATCAGGAGCCGTTTTGGCCGGCGAGGCGTGGCAGGTTTATATCGTGCGATGCGCGGACGGCAGTCTGTATACCGGCATCGCGCGCGACCTGGAGCGCCGTATCGCCGAACACAATGCCGACAAGGGGCAGGGCGCGAGTTACACGCGTTCGCGCAGGCCGGTGCGGCTGGTTTATCGGGAGCCGGCAGCCGACCGTTCTGCGGCCAGCAAGCGCGAGTATCAGATCAAGCAGTTGAGCCGCGCTGAAAAACTGGCGCTGATTCTTGCGTCAGGCACGGCGTAAGCGCGCGATCATCAGCAGCGCCGCAGCGCCCCAGCACAGCGCCGGTGCCCAGGTCAGCGCCTGCAGGATGTCCTTGTCCTGGTTGAGCTGGGTGGCAATCACCAGGATGCGCAGCATCGCCGCGAGCGCAAACATTGAATGCATGCCGCCGGCACTGAAGCCTTCGTGGCCGGTATGGCCGAGCGTGGTTGCGGCGCCAAAGGCACCGAACATCACTGCTGCCCATGCCGCCCCGGCAATCACCTGTGCGGTGATCAGCGGACCGAGTCCGCCGGCCTGCGCTGAAAAAATCACGGCAATCGCCCCAATCGCGGCGCCCGCTGCGAGCACTTTGAAATCACCGTAGCGGCGAATGATCCAGGTCAGCGGCAGCATTGCGAGATTGAAGCCCACCCAGAACAGCGGCATCAGCTGGCCGAGTTCCGCCGGTGTGGCATGGCGAAGGTACTGCGGCGCCGAGTTCAGCGAGAAGTGGATCTGGAAGCCGAGTCCGGCGAGTGCGACGACGATCAGGAACAACGGGATCGACAGCGGTTTGGCGGGTGCCGCGGTTTCCACCGGTGCGGAAGCCGCGAGGTTGCGTTCGGCCCAGGCCATGGCCCATGCAGCGAGTGCTACAGCAATGGATGCCAGCGCAAACGGCAGGCGCGGATCGGTGTCGCGCAACAGGCCGGTCAGGTAGGGCGCAATCGCGCCGGCAATACCCAGCCCGAACAGCCACATTCCCGACAGCCAGGGTTTGGCGCCGGCCGCCGCATATTTGCCGATCAGCACCAGCGGCGGCGCGCGCAACGCAGACGAGGTGACGGTCCAGATAAAAGTGATGGCCAGGAACAGCAACGGGCTGCCGTTCGGCGCGGCCAGCGGCATGGCAAGGAAGGCCAGCGCCGAGATCAATGTGATCAATCCGATCTGCGGCCCGAGTTTGCCGATGATGCGCGCGCTGCGGTCGGCTTTGACGCCCATCGCCCAGTCGGCGACGAGGAACACCAGTTGATCGGCAATCAGGATCCAGATGATCCAGGATTTCGCGATGCCCGCTTCCGCCGCCAGTCGCGGCAGGAAGATCACATACACCGTCCACGTCAGCGTGAAAAACAGCTGCAGCAGGGCGAAGACGATACCGGTGCGTAAGGTGGGCGTGTTCATGGCGGCGCAGGCAGTGTGACCAAGCTGCGCGTGATGGTCAATCGCCGCAGCCCACCTTCTGCGTGCGGACGGTGGTAAATTGTTCTGAATAACAGGCGGGAGGAGAGCATGAGCAAGCGTTTTTGCTGGGCTGTTGCTGCCATTGCAGTCATCACCTGGGGTTGTGCACACGCACAGTCCTATCCGCAGCGGCCGATCCGCATGGTGATCGGTCTGCCGGCAGGCGGCAGCACCGATGTAATGGGGCGCATTGTTGCCGCGCGGCTTTCCGAGAAACTGGGGCAACAGGTCGTCGTTGACAACCGGCCTGGAGCGAGCGGCATCATCGGCATCAATCTCGCGGTCAATTCTCAGCCCGACGGCTACACGCTGATCATGGCGGCGGGTTCCTGGGGCACGATCAGCACGCTGTTCAAGCTGCCCTTTGATCTGCAGAAAGACCTGGCGCCGGTGGCTTTTATCGGGACATCGCCTTACGTGCTGGTCGTGCAGTCGTCTTTGCCGATCAAAAACATGACCGAGCTGATCGCACATGCCAAAGCGAATCCGGGCAAGTTGAACTGGGCCGGCTCGACGCCGGGTTCATTGCAGCGATTGGCCGGAGAACTGCTGAAACGCAATGCGGGCATCGACATGCTTTACGTACCGTACAAAGGCACCGGTGCGGTGATTCCGGATCTGCTCGGCGGGCGGCTGGATGCGGCGATCGACAATGTGCTGGTGCTGTCGCCATATATCCGCAAAGGTCAGCTTCGCGGCATCGGTGTGACCAGCAATAAACGTTCGGTGGTGTTTCCGGAGCTGCCGACACTGGCGGAAACCGGGCTGCCCGGATTCAATGCGGTGGGCTGGTTCGGTCTGTTTGCCGCGGCCAAAACCCCGCAGCCCATTGTGACCCGGCTTAATACCGAAATCACAGCCTTGCTGCAGGAACCGCAGACGCGCGACCGGTTGCTGGCGCAGGGCGCCGAGCCCTTGCCGGGACCGCCGGAGGATTTGCGCCGTCATCTGGCGCGGGAAATCGAAACCTGGAGCAAAGTGATCCGTGACGCGGGAGTCAAAGCGGAATGAACCCTGGTAATCAGCAATTATCCTGCGGACCCGCGGCCGATGTGTTTGAGGCGACGCGCACACGGCGATCGGTCCGTGCCTATACATCCGATCCGGTGCCAACAGCGCTGTTGCGCGAAATCGTCGAACTCGGTCGCCATGCGCCCAGCGGATCGAACATCCAGCCCTGGCGTGTACATGTGCTGACCGGCGCGACGCTGAAACGGGTCGGCACGGCAATCCAGTCGGCGTTTCTCGATGACGAGCCCGGCCACCAACGTGATTACGATTACTACACCGACCCGGTGTTCGAGCCTTATCTCGCGCGACGCCGCGCCTGCGGCTGGGGTTTGTATGGAACCTTGGGCATCGGCAAGGGCGATCATGAAAAATCCAGAGCCTATCGCGCCAGCAATTACACCTTCTTCGGTGCGCCGGCGGGTCTGGTGTTCACGATCGACCGCAAGCTGGAGAAGGGCAGCTGGCTGGATTACGGCATGTTCCTGCAGACGCTGATGCTGGCGGCTCGGGCGCGCGGCCTGCACAGCTGCGCTGAGGCTTCGATTGCGAGTTATCCCGATGTGGTGCGCCGAGAATTGGGTCTGGGTCGTGAGTGGGTGGTGATCTGCGGCATGGCGATGGGTTATGCCGATGCCGATGCGGTGGTGAATACCTTCCAGCCCGAACGGATTGCGCTGGAAGACTACGCGACTTTTCTCGATTAAAAAACAACAAATAAAACAATAACTTACGGTTCAAATACGCGATTTCCCGATCGCGGTGGCTGGATCTGCAGGTGGCACCATTCGGGCGTAGCGGCGGGATGTTCCAGCCACAGGCCGATTTCTTCGAGCGCATCGAGGTGCGCCATGCACCAGGCATCGAGTGCGCCGTCGCGGTCTTCCAGATCAATGGCCTGACAGCTGATGTGTTTGCTGCCTTTCGCGGCGCCGGGCACTGCGGCGTTGATTGCTGCAGGCCGCCAGCCGGAGCTGACCTTGCGCGCGAGTCCTGCACGTTTGAGCAGACGGTTTACGCGGCGCAGGGTTTCACGGGCATTGGTGCGCAGCTCGGGTGTCAGTTCGTGGTGGTATTCGCGGTCGCGGCCCATGTAATAGTCGGCAAGCTTCAGCGCGGGGAAGTATTTACGGACTTTCATGGTGCGCAAGATTACCCGATTCTGCGCGCTGCGCTTACACTATCCCTGAAGAATCATCGTGAATGTACGGGAAGGAATACCGATGGCCGAAAACTTCAATATGGATGCTTACTCGCCGCAGCAGATTGCCGAGCGCGTCGACAACATCGGTGTTACCAAGGCGCGGCTGCCGCTGCTGTCGATGGCCATGCTGGGCATGCTCGCCGGCGCTTTCATCGGACTGGGTGCCTTGTATTTCACGCTGGTGATCAGCGATGCCGGGCTGTCCTTCGCGTTGGCGCGTGTGCTGGGCGGCGTTTGTTTTTCGCTGGGTCTGCTGCTGGTCGTGGTGGCGGGCGCCGAACTTTTCACCGGCAACAACCTGCTGGCGATGGCCTGGGCTGACGGCAAGGTCAGCACGGCGGAAGTATTGCGCAACTGGGTCGTGGTATGCGTCGCAAACTTTGCCGGCGCTGCCGGTCTGGCGCTGCTGGTGTTCCTGTCGGGGCATGCCGGCATGAACGGCGGGGCGGTGGCGCAGTCCTATCTGAAAATCGCTATCGCCAAAAGCACGATGCCGGTGGCGGAACTGTTTTTCCGCGGCGTGTTGTGCAATGTGCTGGTGTGCATGGCGGTGTGGATGGTGCTGGCGGGGCGCAGCGTGGTCGACAAGTTTTTTGCCATCGTGTTGCCGATCTCGGCTTTTGTCGCCGCAGGGTTCGAACACTCGATTGCTAATATGTATTTTTTTCCGCTGGCGCTGTTGCTGAAGGATTCGGGCATCGTGCTGCCGGCGGGCGCTGACGCCATTACGGTTTATGCGATGTTCCGCAATCTGGTTCCGGTGATTGCCGGCAATATCGTCGGTGGCAGCGTGTTGGTGGCACTGGTGTATTACGTCATCTATATCCGCCCCGCAAAAATCGGGAAATGAGCCGGTAAATGACGACAGACCTGCTGATCCATGCCACGCTGACCGTCAGCGGCGACAGTGCCGTGCTTCCCGCTGCAGATGCGCGTATCAAGGCATTGCTGGTCGAGGAGATTTTTGAAGGGGGCTTCGAAGAGCATCACGGTGACAATGCGCTGTCCTATGATTTCAAGGTGCGCGGCGGCGTGCCCTTTCCGGCATTTGCGTTGGCCTCTCAGGAGTTTCCGCAGCTCGCTGTGGTGGCGGAGTGGGTGAATATCGATGCCGGTCGCCGCGGCCGCGCGCGTATCGCCGATGGCAAGATCGTCGAGCATGTCGAAGATACGATCGCCACCGGTTCAGCGGAGACTGTTAACCGTTGTTTCGCTGTTGCGGCCGACAGCCGTCTGGATCTGGGGTTTGCGGTGATGCGGCGGGACCACGGGTTGTGGAGCGGTTATGTGCTTAATTTCGAGCGCGATGCGTTGTTCGAAATCCGGCGCGACGGCGGGATGATTGAGCTGCGGGTGACGGAGGGGGCTGCCGAGTGGGCGCGGCTGTGGCGCTTGAGCAGCGCCGACGCCGCGGCCGAGCCGCAGGTTCTGGAGCCGACGCAGCCATTGGACACGCTGCAATACAAAGAGCTGGAGCGCATGGCGCGGGATTTTGTCGCGGAGTGGATCTGGATGCGCGATGCGTCCGCTGCAGAAACGGCAATCGAGCGCGATCGTTACGGGCGTTACGGCTATGTAATTCATGACGCCAATGTTCGTGTCGCCCGTCTGCAGCGTATGCGTGGTGATGCCGGCATGCATGAGCCGCTGCACTATTCAACGCTGGATGCCGATAACGACTGGATTCGCGCGCTGCTGCAGCGCTGCTGGGCCTGAGAACAGGTAATTAGTAACGACCGGGCGGACGGCGCCGCCACTGGCGGATCAGCAGCCAGCCGCCGAGCATGCCGCCCAGATGCGCGAAGTGCGCCACGCCGCTGAGCGTGCCCAGCACGCCGCTGACGAGCTCCACCGCGGCAAACAGCGCCACCGCCGCCCAGGCCG
>JBIIZE010000032.1:0-11326 GCA_044346435.1 Burkholderiales bacterium | reverse complement strand
CAACAGCGCGGCACCGACCATGGTCAGCATCAGGCTGTGCGGCGACATCGCTTCCTTGCCCCAGCCGACACGTTTGCCAACCAGGTACGCGCCTACCAGACCGGCGATACCGGCGTTGATGTGCACTACCGTGCCGCCTGCAAAGTCGAGCGCGCCCTTGGCCCACAGGAAGCCCGCACCTGCCACCACTTTTTCAAGTGAAGCGGCATCGGTGATTGCATCCGGACCGTCCCAGTACCAGACCATGTGCGCCATCGGCAGGTAGGAGAACGTGAACCACAGCACGATGAACAGCAGCACGGCGGAGAACTTCATCCGCTCGGCAAACGCGCCGACGATCAGCGCCGGGGTGATGCCGGCAAACGTGGCCTGGAAGGCGATGAACACATACTCGGGAAGAACGACGCCCTTGCTGAAGGTCGCGCCGACCGAGTCGGGGGTCACGCCGGACAGGAACAGTTTGTCGAAGCCTCCGAAGAACGATCCGCCGCCGGTGAACGCCACGCTGTAGCCGTAGATGGCCCACAGCACGACGCACATCGCAAACACGATGTACACCTGCATCAATACCGACAGGGTGTTCTTGACACGGACCATGCCGCCGTAGAACAGCGCAAGACCGGGGATGGTCATCAGGATGACCAACACCGTAGCTGTCAGCATCCAGGCAGTGTCGCCCTTGTTGGGGGTCGGTGCCGGAGCAGCAGCGGGAGCTGCCGGAGCGGGGGCTGCGGCCGCGGCAGCAGCAGGAGCTGCTGCGGGAGCGGCGGCGGCCGGCGCTTCGGCCGGTTTGTCCTGCGCGCTGACCGGCGCACCGGCAAAGCCGAGGACGCCGAACAGGGCAAGAGCTGCAATCAGTTTTTTCATGTCATTCTCCAATCAAAGGGCATCTGCGCCGGTTTCACCGGTGCGGATGCGGACCACCTGTTCAAGGTCGGAGACAAAAATCTTGCCGTCGCCGATCTTGCCGGTGTTCGCGGATTTTTCGATGGCTTCGATGACCTGCTCGAGCAATTCGGTCTTGATGGCCGCTTCGACCTTGATCTTCGGCAGGAAATCCACCACGTATTCCGCCCCGCGATAGAGTTCGGTGTGTCCCTTTTGCCGTCCGAAGCCCTTGACCTCGGTGACGGTGATGCCGGTCACGCCGATGGCGGAGAGGGCCTCCCGTACTTCGTCAAGCTTGAACGGCTTGATGATTGCCGTAACGAGTTTCATGTTATGTCCCCGGTTGATGGGGGCCGGTATCCAGGCCGGCCCCCGGGTGCTGGCTGTTTAGAAGGATTTGGACAGATACAGCGTGAATGTGTCCTTGCCGACCATTTTGTTGTCGGAACCGTTGGTGTAGAAGCTCTTCTGGGCCGAGGTCATGTCGGTGCCGGTCCAGTAGCCGCCAACCGTAAAGCCCTGCGGCAGGGCATACGAAGCACCGATTTTCCAGTCGTCGTATGACGCGCAGGCGTCGTTGCCGGTACCGCCGGTGCAGGTGAGACCGCCATTACCGGTAAATTTCTGGATGCCGTAATGCGCGATCAGGGTCAGCTTGTCGGTCACCGGGTAATTGGCGGCCAGATCGACGTAATAGGTGCCTTCGCTGTCTTTGACGCCGAATGTCTCGTCGTTCAGGCTGTAGGAAACCTTACCGCTGAGCCATTTCCAGGACAGTGCGCCGTACAATTCCAGCGTGTCGGACTTGGCGATGCCGGCAGGGAAGGGGACTGCAGAGGTGTTTTTGGTGCCGGGGTAGTAATACTGCAGCAGGCCCACGTCAAAACCGAAGTCGCCGCCGAACGTGCCCTTATAGCCGCCGTAGAAATCCATCTCCAGGCTGCTGCTCGTGTAGCCGGTTGAGGCGCGCGAATCGGTCAGCCAGCTGATGTTTGACATCCAGGTGCCGAGATAGAAACCGCTGGAGTGGCTGTAATCGAAGCCGCCTTGCAGGGCCGGGTCACCGTTGGTCTGGGTCAGACCGCGGAAAATGTACTGGCTGTAAACACCCACATTGCCGGTCAGCGTATGTTCCGGAGTCGGTGCCGGGGCTGCCTGGGCAAAAGCGAGGGCGGGGGCGAAAGCGCCAGCAACGAGGCCGGCAATGATGGTTTTCTTAAACATGGTTTTCCCTTTTTTCAATATTCAGTGTTGGCACATGTGCAATAAAACTGCAGGCTACCTAGAGCAGGTACCATGCCAGATTGTTTTTTATTTAAAAACAAATACTTATTGTCGATCGGCTGTACGCATAAACACCATGACGCACCGTATTGGTGCGTTTTTGTGGTGTACCGCACCATAGACTGGCGTGATCGCCCCGGCATGAAGCAGTGGGCCCGGACGGGGGTGACATCAAGGAATTGCTACACTCTTCAAATCAGGGAGAGCTCATGAACCAGAAGTTGCTCGACGAAATCAATGAAAAACTGAAGACGGTCTTGGCCCAAAGCCCGGCTGCCGATGTGGAGCGGAATATGCGCTCGATGCTCGGAGCCGCTTTTGCCCGACTGGATCTGGTCAGTCGCGAGGAATTCGACATCCAGCGAGAAGTGCTGGCGCGCACCCGTGCCCGGCTCGCTGAACTTGAAAAGCAGGTAGCCCAGCTGGAATCTGCCGCAAACCCGGACCGGCGCTAGTCAGTTTCTTGTTCCCGGCGTCAGCCGGCGACCGGGTCATGACGTTATGTTGATCATTACGATCAAAGCCAATATGCCGTGTCCCTTGCCGTCCTCTACAGCCGCGCGCTTGCCGGCCTTGATGCGCCGCTGGTTACGGTCGAGGCGCATCTCGGCAACGGCCTGCCGAGCTTCACCATCGTCGGCTTGCCCGAAGCCGAGGTCAAGGAAGCGAAGGATCGGGTACGCGCTGCGCTGCTGAATGCGCGTTTCGAGTTCCCGGCGCGCCGCATCACCGTCAATCTGGCACCTGCAGATTTGCCGAAGGAATCGGGACGTTTCGATTTGCCGATCGCACTCGGCATTCTGGCGGCTTCCGGCCAGATTCCTGCCGAGCGACTGCAGACTTTTGAATTTGCGGGTGAACTCGCACTGACGGGGGAACTGCGTCCGGTGCGTGGTGCACTGGCGATGGCGCTGGCCGTTGCCCGTATCGGGCGGGATTTTGTCGTGCCGCAAGCCAATGCGCCGGAAGCGGCGCTGGCACAAGGCGCAAAAGTTTATGCGGCGCCTTCACTGCTGGACGTCTGCGCCCACCTCGCCGGGCAAGCCGCGATGGCGCGCGCAGTGCCTGCTCCAGTCAATGCGGTGGCGCACTACGCCGATCTGATGGATATCAAAGGGCAGGCGCAGGCGCGGCGCGCGCTGGAAATTGCTGCAGCCGGTGCGCACAGTCTGCTGATGGTAGGCCCGCCCGGTACCGGCAAGACCATGCTGGCGCAACGGCTGCCGGGCATCCTGCCGCCGATGACGGAGATGGAGGCGCTGGAATCGGCGGCCGTGCAGTCGATCGGCACACGCGGGTTTGATGTGTCCCTGTGGAAACAGCGGCCTTACCGGGCGCCGCACCATACGGCTTCGGCGGTTGCCCTGGTCGGTGGTGGCAGCAATCCGCGACCCGGCGAAATTTCGCTGGCCATGCATGGCGTACTGTTTCTTGATGAATTGCCGGAATTTGAACGCAAGGTGCTGGAAGTGCTGCGCGAGCCGCTGGAATCGGGGCGCATCACGATTTCACGTGCGGCCAATCAGGCGGATTTTCCAGCGCGCTTTCAACTGGTCGCCGCAATGAATCCCTGCCCTTGCGGTTTTCTCGGCCATCACAACAGTCGTTGCCGTTGCACGCCGGATCAGGTGGCCCGATATCGCGGTCGCCTTTCAGGGCCGCTGCTTGATCGCATCGACCTGCAGATTGAGGTGCCGGCTCTGCCCGAGAGCGATTTGCTGGGGAACGCGGCAGTTGAAAGTTCCGGGGTCGTGCGTACAAGGGTCAATACGGCGCGAGAGCGGGCCTTGTTGAGGCAGCACAAACCCAACGCGCAACTGGCGACGCGTGAAATTGACAGCTACTGCACGCCGGACGATAAAGGTGCGACGCTGCTCAAACAGGCCATTGCCCGGCTTGGATTGTCGGCACGTGCGTATCACCGCATTTTGCGCGTGGCGCGGACGATCGCGGATCTTGCCGGAGATGAAGTGGTCGCCGGCAACCATGTTGCTGAAGCCATTCAATATCGCCGGATGGATCGTGGCGCCCGCTAGTGTCCAGCACTAGGGGGGGTAGAAGGGGCTAGTGCGGTGCGCTGAAGTTGGCTGCCCAGGTGCTGAATTCAGCGGCGGGCATTGGCTTGGCGATGAAATAGCCCTGTGCCATCGTGCAACCCAGTTCCTTGAGTCGATCCCAGTCGACTCGCGACTCGACGCCCTCTGCGACGACTTTAAGTCCCAGTTTGCGTGCCATGTCGATGCTTGAAGCGAGGATCACGCGCCGTTGCGGATACAGCGCCACGTCGGTGACGAACGAACGGTCGATTTTCAGTTCAGAAAACGGGATGCGCGAAAGCTGCTGCATCGACGAGTAACCGGTGCCGTAGTCGTCAATCGACAGTCCAAAGCCCTTCATCCGCAACCGGGCCAGATTTTCCAGGCAATGCGCAACGTCGGTCATGGCCGCCGATTCGGTGATTTCCAGCACCATGTGTTTGGGATGCAGGCCCGCGTCAGCCACGGTTTTGGTCAGTCGGTCCGCGAGAGTCGTGTCAGCGAGCGATTTCAGCGACAGGTTGACCGATACGTTGATGTCTTCGCCCAGTCCGCTGCTTTGCCAGTTGAGGCAGGCTTCGGCGGCACTGCTGCAGCGCTGGCACTGGCCTTTTTCCTGCTGATACGCCTGCTGAAACGGCGGGAGCAGGATCTCGAGGTGACAGATACGTTGCGCCGGAAAGCGGAGGCCGCCAGTCAGGCCAAATCCGAGTTCCTCGCAGTGATGAGTCACGAGTTGCGCACGCCGATGAACGGCATTCTCGGATTTTCCGAGGTGTTGCTCGACACCGACCTCAAGCCGGACCAGCGCGAGTATGCCGAAGTGCTGCATTCCTCCGGCAAGAACCTGCTGACCATCATCAATGACGTGCTGGATTTCTCCAAGATTGAAGCCGGACGGCTGGAACTGCAGTCAGCGCCGTTTTCACCGCGCAAACTGATTGGTGAGGTTGCTACGCTGTATGCGGAAAGCGCGCGTGCCAAGGGTATTGCCGTCGATCTTGAAGTCAGCGATGAAGTGCCGTCGATGCTGATCGGTGATGAGGGCCGTCTGCGCCAGGTGTTGTCGAATCTGGTCAACAATGCCGTCAAGTTCACCAGTCAGGGCCAGGTATTGATCATTGCCATGGTGGCAAGGCGTCTTGTTGGCGGCATTGTCACATTGCGCATCGCCGTTACCGATACCGGTATCGGGCTGGATGAGGATAATGTGGCGCGATTGTTCGACCCATTCACTCAGGCGGATGGTTCCATCACCCGGCAATATGGCGGTACGGGTTTGGGGCTGGCCATCTGCAAACGGCTGATTGATCTGATGCAGGGGCGGATCGGTGCCTCGGGGCGGCGCAACGAAGGTTCGAAATTCTGGATCGAAGTCGAACTGCCGCAGGTTAAGGCGGCTGAGGGCGCTGCCACACCAGCCACGGCAACAGGCGGCTCCAGCTGAATCCCGATATCATGGACGGATCCGCGCGCGGTGTTCGTCCCTGATCGGCGCGGTTTATGTATAAAACGCCGGGGACGCCGCTGCTTCACCTACCCTGAGCCGCATGACAACACCCTCACGGCATACTGCGCCCGTCGCGCTGCCGGTGCTGGCCACGATACTGGCGGCACTGGCCATGATCGGGCCGTTCACGATTGATACTTATCTGCCGTCGTTCCCGCACATCGGGGCCGAGTTTGCCGCCACTCCGGCGCAGTTGCAGCAGACGCTGAGTCTGTATCTGTTTACGGTGGCGTTCATGACGCTGTTTCACGGGACCCTGTCCGATTCGTTCGGCCGGCGTCCGGTGATATTGGTCAGTCTCACGATGTATGCCTTTGCGTCGGTCGGTTGTGCGATGGCCGCAAGCCTGCCGCAACTGCTGTTCTGGCGGGCGGTGCAGGGCCTTGCCGCCGGCGCCGGCATCATTGTCGGTCGTGCCATCATCCGCGACAGCCTCGAGGGGCACGCCGCCCAGCGCCTGATGTCGCTGGTGACCATGATATTCAGCATTGCGCCGGCCATTGCGCCGGTGATCGGCGGCTGGCTGCAGGGGGCAATTGGCTGGCGCGCCATTTTCTGGTTCCTGACGCTTTACGCGGTGTTGTTGATTGCAGGAACCTTGCGATGGCTGCCTGAAACCCATCCGGCGGCAGACCGTCAGCCTTTCCATGCCGGTCCTTTGCTGCGCAATTATCGGCGTCTTGGCAGCGATGCCAGACTGGTGCTCTTGTGCCTGATGATCGCCTTCAATTTTTCAGGATTTTTCCTGTATGTCGTGTCAGCGCCGGCCGTCATCTACAGTCTTCTGGGAATGACCGAAAAAGATTTCGCCTGGCTGTTTGTTCCGGGCATCGGCGGCGTGTTGATCGGTGCGTTTTTCTCCGGGCGCCTGGCCAGCCGCATGACACCGCACCGTACCGTGAGCATTGGCTACATGATCATGTGCGCAGCAGCGATCTTCAATATTGTTTATTGCACTATGCTGCCGCCGGCATTGCCGTGGACAGTGCTTCCGGTGATGATTTATACCATCGGCATGGCGCTGGCGATGCCCAGCGCAAGCCTGCTGACTTTGGAATTGTTTCCCAAGCTTCGCGGGATGACATCGTCACTGCAGGGGTTTGCCCACAGCCTGTTCGCCGGGTTGACTGCCGGGCTGGTGTCTCCGCTGGTTTCGGGGCAGGCGCTGACACTGTCGTTGGCGATGGGCGGGCTGCTGTTCATGGGGTGGCTGTCGTGGATCAGCTATCAGCGGGTAGCCCGGGGGTAAACGGCAGAGCGGTTACGGCCCGGTTTTTTGTATTCAGGGGAGTTGCGCGATTTGATGGACATTGAACTTGCACTTGCGTCTGCATTGATTGTGCTTGGGCTGGTGGCGATCGCCGGATTGCTCCTGCTTTATGCGCGGCAGCGGTCCTATGCCGCTGAACTTCGGCAAAGCGAAGCGCGTCTGCGGACCATCGCGGAGCATATCGGCGAAGGTCTGGCCCTGTATGACCGGGATGACCGGTTGATTTTTTTCAATGAGCCTTATCGCAGGATGCAGGAAACCGCCACCGCAAACCTTCATCCCGGCATGCTGTTCGAGTCGCTGGCCATGGACCGCGGGCGGGTGCTCAAGGCCATGGGCGAAATCGATGACGTGAATGCTTTCGTCGCTGAACGGGTGGCGCGGCACCGCAATCCCGACGGCAACGTGATCGAACGCCGTCGTCCCGAAGGCGGTTATCACCTGATCCGGGAGGGCCGCACGGCTGACGGGCAGGTCGTCGTCTCCTTTGTCGACATCACAGAACTCAAGCGTCGGGAAGCTGCGCTGCAGGAAAGCGAAGGCCGTTTCCGCGCCATATTTGAGCAGGCCGGCCTGGGAATTACGCTTCGGGATGCGCACGACCGGCATTCGCCATGGCTGACGGTCAATGACCGGTTCTGCGCGATGACCGGCTACAGCCGGGAAGAGTTGAGCACGATGAGCACCGCCGACATTACGCTGCCCGAGGAAAATGGCGATGCCGACACCAACAATACGGCGCTGGTGGACGGTCAGGTGGGTAGTTATTCGCGGGAAAAACGCATCCGTTGCAAGGATGGCAGCTGGTTATGGGTGGATTTGACCGTGACCGTGGTGCCGGATATGGATGGCAATCCCGACCACATCATTGCAACCTATCAGGATATCAATGCACGCAAGCTGACTGAAGAGCGCTTGCGTGAAAGTGAGGGACGGCTGCGCGCGATCATTGCCGCAGAACCGGAATGCGTGGCGATCGTTGCGCCGGAGGGCGATCTGCTGGACATGAACCCTGCCGGACTGCGCATGCTTGAGGCGTCCAGTCTGGCAGAGATGCGGCGCTGGCCTTTTCTCAACCAGATTGCACCCAGGTTCCGTCGCGCCTTTGTCCGTCTCCAGCACAGCGTGCTTGAGGGGCAGACCGGTGTGCTTGAATTCGAAGCATTCGGCATTCACGGCAAACGCTGCTGGCTGGAAATCCATGCCGCACCGCTGCACGATGCATCAGGAAATATTTCTGCCCTGCTGGGCATTGCCCGTGACGTGACCGAGCGCCGTCTGGCGCGCGAGGCGCTGGCTGCCGAGCGCAACCTGCTGCGCACGGTGATCGATAACCTGCCGGATCGCATTCGCGCCAAGGACCGGAATCTGCGTTTCATGCTGGCCAATGCAGCCTGGCTGAAGGCCCGTGCGCCCGACCGTTCCGATGTCCTGGGTCTGCGCAACAGCGATCTGCTGCCGCCAGGCATCGCTGCTCGTGTGGAGGCCGAGGACCGGGAAGTCCTGGAAAGCGGGCTGCCGAGCCCTCTGCGCGAGGTGATGATCGGAACCGAAGAGGATCCACACTGGTATGTCACGGCAAAAATGCCTTTGCGCGACAGTGCGGGGAATGTCACCGGCCTGGTGGCGATCAGTCGCGATGTCACGGATTTCAAGAGGCGCTCCCTGGAAGTGGAGAAGCTCAATACCGAACTGGAGGCCAGGGTCGTGGAGCGAACGGCGCAATTGACCATCGCCAACGAGGAGCTGGAGGCTTTTGCGTCTTCCGTATCCCATGATCTGCGTGCGCCGCTGCGTCATATCGACGGCATGGCCGCGGCGCTGCTCGAGGACTTTGGCGCTGATCTGGATGAGGCGGGACGCGACTATGTTGCGCGCATTCGCGGCGCCTCTAAGCGCATGTCGGCGCTGATCGAGGATTTGTTGCGGCTGTCCCGGGTTACACGGACAGCGTTGAAAATCGTGGATGCCGATCTCAGCGAAATGGCGGCAGTCATTGCGGAAGACCTGGGACGGGAGTATCCCGGGCGGCAGGTGGTCTTTACTGCGACGCCGGGGTTGCGCGTGCGGGGGGATGCCGGGCTGCTGCGCGCGGCCATGATGAATCTGCTGCAGAACGCCTGGAAATTCACCGGCAGGCGGGCGCAGGCCCGGGTCGAATTCGGGACCGAGTTGCGCGATGGCGGGATGGTGTACTTCGTCCGTGATAACGGAGCCGGATTCGACATGGCGCATGCCGATCGCCTGTTCGGTGCCTTTCAGCGTTTACACACCGAGCGTGAATTTCCCGGCACCGGTATCGGTCTGGCAACGGTGCGCCGGATCATGCGCCGTCACGGCGGCGAAGTCTGGGCTGAGTCCTTGACCGACGTCGGTTCAACCTTTTATTTCACGTTGGGCAGCCGCCAGCAGGCGCCGGCATACGGAATGGCCGCTCCGGAAACCCAATTGCTGGCGGCGGAGCCCGCAACGCCAACGATGCCGGAATCAGTAATGGCGGTGCTTCTGGTGGATGACGATCCCGACGTGTTGACCTTGTCGAGTCGCGCGTTGCGTCCTGACGGTTACGAAATACTCATGGCGGGAACGGGTGAAGAAGCCATGGCGATACTGCGGTCCCGAACGGTCGGCGTCATCGTCTCGGATTTTTCCATGCCCGGCATGAACGGCGCGCAACTGCTGGCGCAGGCGGCTTCACTGCAGCCGGCGACGCTGCGCATCATCGTCAGCGGTCAGACCATGAACCGGGCCATGCAGACAGGACTGCGCAAGGGGGAGATTCACCACTATTTCGAGAAACAAAACAGTTACGAACCGGTTCATGCCTGTATCCGCGACTGGCTGGACGCGCAGCGCGGGAAATAAATCAGGGGTTCCGGGAGACTAAACGGAGATCAGCACTGTTCCCAGGGCAGGCCCTCAAAGCGCCAGCCGGTGGTGGACCCGCGATGGTGATGGTCGTCGAGTTCGCCTTCAAAACCGTGCAGGACATTGAATACCTGGGTAAACCCGGCCTCTTCCAGCGCACGTCCGGCATCCAGCGAGCGGTTGCCGCTGCGGCAGATCACCACGACGGGTCGGTCGACGCTGGTCGCCTTTTTGACGTGGGCGACAAAATGCGGATTGATATCCCAGTTGGGGCCGTCATTCCAGGCAATATGCATGGCGCCCACAGGGTGGCCGACGAACAGATATTCCATCTCGCTGCGGCAATCGACGAATATCGCGTTCGGATTCTGTTTAAGGAATTCGAATGCCTGTTTGGGTTCAAGGTGTTTCATGGCGGGTCCTGTCAGCGGTTTAAAGCAGGGACAACATTATAGGCGGCTGCCGGTCATCACGTAAGTCCATGATAAAATTCGCACTTTCCTTGCATCTGCCGTGCCTTCCCGGCGCCATCACAAAGCCATGACTTCCCGCACCCAGCAACTGCCTGAACTGCTCAAACGCCGCATCCTGATTCTCGACGGCGCGATGGGTACGATGATCCAGAACTACAAACTGGACGAGGCGGCCTATCGCGGCGAGCGTTTCAAGGACTTTGCCCACGATGTCAAAGGCAACAACGACCTGCTGACGCTGACCCAGCCGCAGATCATCAGTGAGATCCATGAGCAGTATCTCGATGCCGGCGCAGACATCATCGAGACCAACACCTTCAACTCGACTGCGGTCGCCATGGCGGATTACCACATGGAAGACCTGGTGTACGAGCTGAACGTCAAGGCGGCCAAGCTGGCGCGTGCAGCGGCGGACAAATATGAAGCGAAAGATCCGGCGAAGCCGCGTTTTGTCGCCGGCACGCTCGGCCCGACCAACCGCACGGCGTCGATATCGCCGGACGTCAACGACCCCGGTTTCCGCAACATCAACTTTGACCAGCTGGTCGAGACCTATACCGAAGCCGTTCGCGGGCTGATCGACGGCGGTGCCGACATCCTGATGGTCGAGACCATTTTCGACACGCTCAATGCAAAAGCGGCATTGTTTGCGATCGACCAGTATTTCGAAACGCACGGCGTGAAACTGCCGATCATGATTTCCGGCACGATCACCGATGCTTCGGGCCGCACGCTGTCGGGTCAGACGCCGGAAGCCTTCTGGAATTCGGTGCGACACTCGAAGCCGCTGACCATCGGCCTCAACTGCGCGCTGGGTGCGCAATTGATGCGCCCGTTCATCGAAGAACTTTCGAACGTCGCCGATACCTTTGTTTGCGCCTATCCGAACGCCGGTCTGCCCAATCCGCTGGCGCCGACCGGCTACGATGAGTTGCCGGAAAACACCGCCGAATACGTGCTCGACTTTGCGAAGAGCGGCTTCATCAATATCGCCGGC
>JBIIZE010000361.1:0-3011 GCA_044346435.1 Burkholderiales bacterium | reverse complement strand
CAAACACCGCGAGCGCGACCGGCGGCGTGATCGCGGAGAGGATTGCGAAGTAAAAGGCGAACATGTGTGCGGCCGGCGTCGGTGCGCCGAGTTTGATCAGCGCCGGCACCAGCAGCGACACCATGACAATGTAGGCGGGCGTGGTCGGCATGCCCATGCCGAGGATGATGCCGGCGATGGCGGTGAGGATCAGCGCCAGCGGCAACATGTTCTGCGCTAGACCGACAACGATCTGTGTGAATACGATGCCGAGGCCGGTGATGGTGACGCAGCCGATGACGATGCCGGCGCAGGCGCAGGCCATGGCCACGGCCAGCGTGTTTTTCGCGCCTTCTTCCAGCGCATCCAGCACGCTGCGCCAGCTGATGCCTTCACGCGTGGATTTGCGGATCAGCGCGATCGGCAGGCACATCAGTGCGCCGACCAGCGCGCACAGCGGCGCCGAATAACCCAGGGTCAGGCCGATGAAAATGGTGACGATGGGGATGAACAGGTGGCCGCGCGACATCATCACGTAGCCGAACACCGGCAGTTCGTTTTTGGGGACACCGTGCAGGCCGAAACGTTTGGCCTCGAAGTGCACCGCGAAAAACACCGACATGTAATACATCACCGCCGGGATCACCGCCCACATCGCCACGGTGGCATAGGGCACGGCGAGAAATTCTGCCATGACGAAGGCGGCGGCGCCCATCACCGGTGGCATGATCTGGCCGCCGGTGGATGCGGTGGCCTCTACCGCGGCGGCGAAGGGCGGCCGGAAGCCGGTGCGTTTCATCAGCGGTATGGTCATCGGGCCGTCAACCATGACGTTGGCCACGGCGGAGCCCGATACGGTGCCAAACAGGCTGGAACTGACTACCGCCACCTTGCCGGGGCCGCCGGCGGTGTGGCCGGTGATCGACAGTGCAAAATCCATGAACAGTTGTCCGGTGCCGCTTTTTTCCATGAAGGCGCCGAACAATACAAACAGCATCACGTAAGAGGCCGACACGCCGAGCGTCGAACCGAAAATCCCTTCCGTTGAAAGATACAACTGCTCCATCAATACCGGCGCCTTGACGTTGGTGAACACCAGCGCGTAGATCAAAAAGGTCAGCGCGGTCAGCGGCAGCGCCCAGCCGAGCACGCGGCGCGTGGCTTCGAGGATGATCAGCACCGCCACCACGGTGTTGATTTTGTCGGCCAGCGTCAGGTCATCGATATAGATGATGCGGTTGGTGATGGCCTGGTAATTGAGGAAGATGTGGAAAATGAAGGCCCATGACGCGAGCAGCATCAGGGCGTCGGTGAGGCGCCATTTCCAGTCGCCGCCGGGTTTGAGCGGGTAGAGCAGGAACACCAGCGTCAGCGCAAACAGCAGGTGGGTGCCGCGGAAGATCATCGCTTCCGGCGGGCCGAAGCCGGCGACATACATATGGTACAGCGACATCACGATGGCGATCACAGCGACAACGGCCTTGAGCATCGCGGACTGCGGTGCAGTGGCTTCTTTTTCGTCGGACTTGACCTGAATGGTCGGTTCTTTTGTTATTGACGTCATCGAGTTCCCCGGCTGGATGTGGAACGGGGCAGCTTGCGCCGCCCCGTGGACCCTGCGAAACGCTGTGGCTTACAGCGCCCCGACTTCCTTGTAGAACTTCGCCGCACCCGGGTGGAAGGGCACGCCGATGTCGGCGGCCATTTCCTTGGGCGTGAGTCCGGTCATCGCCTTGTTCACCGAAGCCATGTCGTTGATGTTGGCGGCGACTGCTTTGGTCATGGTGTACACCGTCTGCTCCGGCAGGTCGCAGGAGACAACGAGATGGGCTGAGTAGCCGATCTGCGGTACATCCTTGTCCTGTTTCGGATAGGTGCCGGCCTTGACGATCAGGCGCTGGTAGCCGGGGTTGGCCTTGCGCAATGCAGCCATCGTTTTGTCATCCACCGGGACAAGGTTGATGTCGCGTGCGCTGGCGAGATCCATCACTGAAGAGGCGGGGATGGTGGTGCCCAGCGTGAACACCTGGGCGTGGCCGTCTTTCATCATCGACACTGCGTCGGTGTACGACTGGAAGTTGATTTTCGACAGCGCCTGGTAGTTGAGGCCGTTCAGCTTGAGTGTGAGGTCGGTCAGCAGTTCACCGGTATTGCCCTTGGGTTGGGTAACCACCGACTTGCCCTTGAAGTCGGCAAAGGTGTTGACCTTGGCATCCGCCAGCGCGACTACCTGGAAATACTGCGGATACAGGTTTGCCATCTGGCAGACCTTGGTGACTTTTTTCGGATACGGGGCAACGCCGGCGAGGCCGTCGACCGTGCTGCTCGAATTGCCGAAGCCGATCTGCGCCTTGCCTTCATCGACGCCGCGCACGTTGGCGATGCCGGCGCCGGGAGTTGCGGTGATGTTCAGTCCGGGGATGGCTTTTTCCCACATGCTTTTCAGTTGGCCGCCCAGCGGCACCCAGACGCCGCCCTGCGGTCCGGTCATCAAGGTCATGTTCTGTGCTGAGGAAACTGCGGGGAAGGCTGCTGCGATGGCAACGCCCAATACGGACGCAATGCGTGATGCTTTCATGACTCCTCCTGCTGGTTGTGTTCCAGGGTGGGCCCGTTTGGTTTTTATTGGGCCCGGTCGTTACTGACGATCTGCACAATGATTGTGTGGGGTAGCCTCCGGCACGTCAAGCCGCCGGTTTCAGGCCTACGAAATCAAGTCGAAAGATACGGGCTGGCCCAGCCGATTCCGGCCCCGGTGGTGGTCGCCGGTTTGTATTCGCAGCCGATCCAGCCGCTGTAGCCGATGCTGTCGATATGTTTGAACAGCCAGGGAAAATTGATTTCGCCGGTGCCGGGTTCGTGTCGTCCGGGGTTGTCGGCGAGTTGCATGTGCGGAATCAGCGCGAGGTTGTTCTCGATGCCTCGTGCGAGATCGCCTTCCATGATCTGCATGTGATAGATGTCGTACTGCAGGAACAGGTTGTCGGATCCGACCGCCTTGATGATGTCGACGGCCTGCTGCGAATAGTTCA
>JBIIZE010000359.1:0-3025 GCA_044346435.1 Burkholderiales bacterium | reverse complement strand
GGCTTGCGCCTGACCATCAACAACATCACCCATATCGCCGTGCCGCTAGCGGCCGGATCCGTCGGTGCCCTGCTCGGCATCGCTTCGGTATTCTGGGCCAGCGCAGCCATTCTGCTTGCCAGCGGTTACCTCTCGCACATCGACCGGCAAGACCAATAAAAAACGCCGTGAGCGGTGACCCGCGCACGGCGTTTGACGGCGGCTGACGCCGCCCAATCACTTGAAGCTTATTTGAGCGAAATGCCTGCAGCCTTGACGACCTTGCCGTATTTTTCCAGCTCGGTCTTCATCAGCGTATTCATTTCCGCGGGCGTATTGGTCACTGCGCTGGCACCGTTCTTTTCAAACTGCGCCTTCATCTCCGCGTTGTTGGCGATATCGGTCAGTTCTTTCTGCAGACGGGTCAGGATCGGCTTCGGTGTGCCCTTGGGCGCAAAGAAGCCCAGCCACAGTGAAACCTCGAATCCCGGATAACCCGACTCGGCCACGGTCGGCACATTAGGCAATGCTGGCGAACGCTTTGAAGTACCGACTGCGATCGGACGCAAACGCCCCGCCTGTGCATGCGGCAGGACTGCCGGCATGCTGCCGAACAGCGCCTGAACCTGTCCGCCGAGCGTCGCCGCGCCGGCAGGACCGTTGCCGTTATAGGGCACATGCACAATATCAATACCCGCAGACCCTTTGAGCATCTCCATTGCCAGTTGTGTCGTTGAACCGGTTCCGGCTGACGCGTAGTTCATCTTGCCCGGCTGCGATTTCGCCAGCGCCACGAATTCCTTCAGATTGTTGGCCTTGACGCCCGGGTGCAGCACCAGCAGGTACGGGGTCGAAGCCACCAGGGTGATGGGATCAAAATCCTTGACCGGGTCATAGTTGACCTTGGCATAGGCCGCAGGCGCGATTACATGTGTGCTGGTCGTGCCCATGGTCAGGGTATGGCCGTCGGGCGTCGCCTTGGCGGCGATTTCGGTGCCGATGGTGCCGCCGGCGCCGCCGCGGTTGTCAACAATGACTTGCTGGCCCAGCTTTTCGCCAAGCCGTTGTCCAACCAGGCGCGCAATGATGTCGGTCGATCCGCCCGCCGGGAACGCGACGATCAGCCGGATCGGCTTGGTCGGATAAGTCTGCGCCACAGTCGTCATCGGCGCAGCAAGAACGGCTGACGCAACAACGCCTGCAATCAATGTTTTCATTTTATATTTGGTTTTCATTTTCCCTCTCCTAAAAAAAACACGCGGCAAGATGCCGCGTGCTTTGACTTTCTCACAACAAAACCTGTCTGGAACTGATCGATTACAGTGCTTCCGAGTCAGCCACAGCTTCCTCACGCTTCTTGCGGAACGAGGGAACGATCATGAATGCCAGCAGCAATGCCGTGGCAGCCAAGAACGCGGCACTGATCGGCCGGGTGATAAACACCGTCGGATCACCGCGCGAAATCAGCAACGCGCGGCGCAGGTTCTCTTCCATCAGCGGTCCGAGCACGAACGCCAGAATCAGCGGTGCCGGTTCGCACTTCAGCTTGATAAAGATGTAACCCAGGATACCGAACAGGATGGTCATGTAGATATCGAGGTCCAGGTTGTTCACGCTGTATACGCCGATGGCCATGAACAGCATGATCGCCGGGAACAGGAAACGGTAAGGCACCTTCAGCAGCTTGATCCACAGACCAACCAGGGGCAGGTTCAGGATCACCAGCATCGCGTTACCGATCCACATACTCGCGATCAGGCCCCAGAACAGGTCAGGACGCTGGGTCATCACCTGCGGGCCGGGAGCGATACCCTGAATCGTCAGCGCACCGAGCAGCAGCGCCATCGTCGCACCGTGGGGAATACCCAGAGTCAGTGTGGTGATGAACGCGCACTGCACCGCGGCATTGTTCGCCGATTCCGGAGCTGCAACACCTTCAATGGCACCCTTGCCAAAACGCGAGGGATCCTTGGCCAGCTTCTTCTCAACCGCGTAGGCCGAGAATGCACTGATCGTCGGACCGCCGCCGGGCAACGTGCCGAAGAACGCACCAATCGCAGTGCCGCGGCAAATTGCGCCGAACGCCGCCTTCATATCAGTCGCGGTAGGCATCAGGCCGGTGATCTTCTGGTTCAGAATGTCACGGTTTGCGGTATCGGCCTTGTCCTGCAGATTGCACAGGATTTCAGCAAAACCGAACAGGCCCATCGCCACCACCACGAAGCTCAGACCGTCAGCCAGACCGGAAGCGCCGAAGGTAAAGCGCGACATGCCTGAATTCACGTCAGTGCCGACGATACCGACCAGCAGACCCAGAACGATCATGCAAATCGTCTTCAGCATCGAACCGTGCGCCAGAACTGCAGCGGCGATCAAGGCCATGACCATCAGCGAGAAGTATTCGGGAGCACCGAATTTCAGCGCGATTTCAGCCAGGGGTGGTCCGAGCAGTGCCACCAGGATCGTACCCACCGTGCCGGCAAAGAACGAACCGATGGCGGCAATGGCCAGCGCGGGACCGGCACGACCGGAACGCGCCATGGCGTAACCGTCCATACAGGTCACCACTGAAGCCGATTCACCAGGCAGGTTCACCAGAATGGCCGTTGTCGAGCCACCATACTGGGTGCCGTAGTAAATACCGGACAGCATGATGATGGCGCCGACGGCATCCAGATTGAAGGTCAGCGGCAAGAGCATTGCCACCGCAGCAACCGGACCGATACCGGGAAGGACGCCAATCAGCGTGCCTACGAGTACGCCGATGAAGCAGTAAAACAGGTTGATTGGCGAAACGGCTGTCGAAAAGCCCAGCGCCAAATTCGAGATGATGTCAGCGTCCATGTTATCTCCACCAGAACAGCGGGAACGGCAGGTCGATGCCGTAAATGAAAATGCCGACAGCGCCGGCGATCAGCACTACGGTCATCAGCAGCACTTCGACGACATTGAACTTCTGGCCTGCAGCCGCGGTGACCACTGACAGAGCGAACAACGCCGGAATGAAGCCGATGTGATCAACGCCCCAGCCAAAGATCAAAAAGCC
>JBIIZE010000429.1:0-2507 GCA_044346435.1 Burkholderiales bacterium | reverse complement strand
GATGCGGTTCGCACCGCCGAGCGTGGTTTCGCCGCTGATGCTGGCATTGACGACCGTATAATCAGTTTTTTTCTCGCGCAGGCGCAGTTGCAACAGATGCGCCCAGTCCGAATGGCGCGTAACACCGTAGCCGGCCGAAAGGCTGTCTCCGTAAACGAGGATGGTGGCGGCAAAGGCCGCCGGTAATCCGCCGAGAGTGAACAGCAGTACAAACAACAAGCGAAACAGCATGACTGAAGGATCCTCGAAGACGATCGTGCGCGTCGCGCATCTGGGCAAGCAGGTTACCACCGGCGATTCCGCATTGACCATCCTCAACAACGTCAGTTTCGACGTGGCGAAAGGCGAGGCGGTGGCCGTAGTCGGCGCTTCGGGCTCGGGTAAATCGACTTTGCTGGGATTGCTGGCCGGCCTTGATACGCCGACTTCGGGGTCGGTGCACATCGCGGGTGAAGACCTGTTTGCGCTGGATGAAGACGGCCGTGCGGCATTGCGCGCGCGCCTGGTTGGTTTCGTGTTTCAGTCATTCAATCTGCTGCCGGCGATGACGGCGCTGGAAAACGTCATGTTGCCGCTGGAGCTGGCAGGCGAGTCCGGTGCTGCCGCAACCGCCAAGGCCTTGCTGGAGCGTGTCGGCCTCGGCAGCCGGCTCACCCACTATCCCAAACAACTCTCCGGCGGCGAACAGCAGCGGGTCGCGATTGCGCGTGCGTTTGCAACACGGCCGGCATTGCTGCTGGCCGATGAACCGACCGGCAATCTGGACGAAGCCACCGGTGCGGCGATCATCGACCTGATGTTTGAACTGAACCGTGAGCGCGGCACCACGCTGATCCTGGTGACGCATGACATGGAACTGTCGCGGCGCTGCGGCCGCGCGCTGCGTCTGGCGGCCGGCGAATTGCAGTCATGAGATTTTTTGCGGATGCGGCGCTGGCGCTGCGCCTGCTCGCGCGCGACTGGCGTGCCGGGGAACTGACGCTGGTGGCTGTCGCCGTTGTGGTGGCGGTGGCCAGTGTGACCACGGTCGGATTTTTTGCCGACCGGGTACATCAGGCGCTGAGCCGCCAGGCCAATCAATTGCTGGGCGCTGATCTGGTGATTTCCGGCGACCGTCAACTGGATACGGCTTTTGCTGCAGAGGCTGAACGCCGTGGTTTGAAAGTGGCGCAGATGTTGCGTTTCCCGAGCATGACCACCGGGAACGGGCAAAGCGTGCTGGCTGAAGTCAAAGTGGTCACCGATGGTTATCCGCTGCGCGGTGAACTGCGCATCACCGATGTGCAAAACACCGCGGACCGTCGCGTGACTGAAATCCCCGCACCGGGAACGGTTTGGGTCGATGAACGGCTGCTGGCGCGATTGCAATTGCAGGCGGGCGATACGCTGGAGATCGGCAACAGCCGACTGCCCATCGGCAAGATCATCACCCAGGAGCCGGACAGCGCCATCGGCTTTATCAATGCCGGACCGCGGGTCATGCTCAACAACGCCGACATCGCCGCCACCGGATTGATACAGGTCGGCAGCCGGGTCCGTTATCGTGTGCTGGTGGCGGGTGCACCGGCCGCGATTGCTGATTACCGCGGCTGGGTAACGCCGAAACTGGCGCCCGGACAGCGCGTGGAAAGTATTGAAGACGCACGCCCGGAAATCCGTTCCGCACTGGAGCGCTCGGAGAAATTCCTCAGTCTCGCGGCCTTGCTGAGCGTGGTGCTCGCTGCCGTGGCAATTGCGCTGGCGGCGCGGCGCTTCCTGCAACGCCATCTCGATGCCTGCGCGATCATGCGCTGCCATGGCGCCAGCCAATCGCGGCTGGTGCGGCTGTATCTCCAGCAGTTTGTCTTACTCGGTGCTGCGGCCAGTCTGGCCGGTTGTGTCGCCGGGTTTATTGCACAACATGCCCTGGCCTTGTGGCTGGGCAGTCTGGTCACCGTGGAATTGCCTGAGCCCGGATGGATGCCGGCGCTGCACGGCTTTGTGACCGGCCTCGCGCTGCTGCTCGGGTTTGCATTGCCGCCGGTGATTGCGCTGGCCCGGGTGCCGACCTTGCGCGTGCTGCGCCGTGACATCGGTGCGCCGAGCGGCATGGGATTGCTCGGGTATGTTCTGGGTGCGGCAGTCATTGCGGCGCTGATCATCTGGAAAGCCGGTGACCTCCGCTTGGGCAGCATGGTGTTCGCCGGATTCGCCGGCGCGATGCTCGCGGCCGGATTGCTGGCCTGGGGCGTGATCGCGCTGGTATCGCGGCTGGGCGGGGCGGGCGTGTCCTGGCGTTTTGGTATTGCCAACCTGCGCCGGCGTCCGCTGGCCAGCATCTTGCAGGTGGTGGCGCTGGGCATCGGCGTGATGGCCTTGTTGACACTGACCATCATCCGCAGCGAACTGCTGGATTTGTGGCAGCGCAGCCTGCCGCCGGATGCGCCCAACCGTTTTGTCGTCAACGTACAGAAGGACCAGATTCCTGCGCTGGAAAAGTTTTTCGCCGCTCGCGGCATCGCCATGCC
>JBIIZE010000357.1:0-3035 GCA_044346435.1 Burkholderiales bacterium | reverse complement strand
TGTATTTTTTCAGCGCTTCACGACTGCCTTCTGCTTCCGCGCTTCCGACAGTTTCGCCGCCACGCAGTCCTTCAACCGCTTTTTCGATAGGTGAACGGTCACCGCCGAATTGCTTCAGCAGACGGCCGGTTTCTCCCTTGTCCTGGGTCAGCGCCAGCAGGAACAGTTCCGAGGCGACATACTGGTCCCCCCGCTTCTGTGCTTCCTTGTCGGTCAGATTGAGCAGATTACCCAGGTCGCGCGAGATTGTGACCTCGCCACCGGTACCCTCAACCTTTGGCAGGCGCTCCAGCGCGGTCTTCAGCGCGCCGCGTAGGCCGGTGACATTGACGCCGGCACGCTGCAACAGCGATGCCGTGCCGCCATCATCCTGATTGATCAGCGCCAGCAGCAGGTGCTGGGGTTCGATATAGGCATGGTCGCCGCCTACCGCCGCGCTCTGCGCGTCCGCGAAGGCCTGCTGGAACTTGGTGGTGAATTTGTCGAAGCGCATGACAGCCCCGTGCTAAAAGTTGCGATACACATGAGATGGGGCATCCGAAGGCGGATTTCAATGCTGCTTACAGGGATACTGCCAAATACAAATAATTATTCAATTAAAACAGATACTTATAATAAAACCTTTTACAGGGCTACCGCCCCGGAAGACTGCCGGTCGACAGTCCCGCCGCGCCGGTAACCCACTTCCGGATAGGGATAGAGCATGTTCAAGGCAATGCTCTGATTCGCGGTCTGCACAATGCGCACATGCTCGCGCTTGAGTTCGCGGGCATGCCGGCAGCCGCAGGCATGGGCAATCATGTCGATTTCCTTGTTCATGCTGTTGCAGTAGTTGGCGACACGCAGAAATTTCTCTTCGACGACGAGGCCGCGTTGCAGGCGTTTGTTATGCGTGGTGACGCCGGTCGGGCAGGTATTCTGGTGACAGCGCAGCGCCTGGATGCAGCCCAGCGCGAACATGAAGCCGCGGGCGGAATTGATGAAATCAGCGCCCATGCACAAAGCCCATGCCGCCTTCGCCGAAGTCACCAGTTTGCCCGCCGCAATCACCCGCACCCGCCCGCGCAGATCCGACTGGATCAGCGCATCGACCACTCGCGGCAGCGCTTCTGCAATCGGCAGCGACATATGATCCATCAGTGTCTGTGGTGCGGCGCCGCTGCCGCCCTCGCCGCCGTCAATGGCGATAAAGTCGGGGGCGAATTCCGGGCCGCGGCGCAGAATGCCGTCACACAGATCATTCATGAAAGCCCAGCCGCCGATGGCTGTCTTCACACCCACCGGTCGGCCGGTGAGATTGCGGATATAGGCAATCTTGTCGAGCAGATCTTCGACGCTGGCAATATCATAATGGCGGTTCGGACTGATCGAATCCATGCCTGCCGGTATGCCGCGTATGCGCGCGATTTCATCCGTGACTTTTTCGCCCGGCAACACGCCGCCCTTGCCGGGTTTGGCCCCTTGCGACAGCTTGATCTCGAAGGCTTTGACATGCTTCGCCAGTTCCTTGGCTTTTTTGGCCGAGAAACTGCCATCGATTTCGCGAATGCCGTATTTAGCCGTGCCGATCTGCATGATCACATCACAGCCGCCCGACAGGTGATAAGGTGACAGCCCGCCTTCACCGGTATCCATCCAGCAGCCGGCTTTCGCTGCACCACGTGAGAGCGCCTCAACGGCGGGCTGGGAGATCGCGCCGAAACTCATGCCGCTGATATTGACAATGGATTTGGCTTCGAAGGGCTGTTCGCAGTAACCATCGCCGATCAGTACCGATGGCGTCGGCAGTTTGTCCTCCTCGAGGACCGGATAAGGATGGTTCACGAATATGATCGAACCCGGCACGCTCAGGTCATTGGTCGAACCGAAGCCGATGATGCCGCCTTCATTCTTTGCGCTTTTATAGACCCATCCGCGGGTCGCGCGGTTGAACGGCATTTCCTCACGGTCGTTGGCAAAAAAATACTGGCGAAAATATTCGCCAAGGTCCTCGAAAAAGAAACGCAGCCGGCCGATCACCGGATAGTTGCGAAGGACTGTATGTTTTTTCTGGGTGACGTCGTGAATGATCAGGAAGATCAGTCCGCCGATCAACAGAAAACCAAGAACCGTTCCCAAGCCGTAGGACACCACGCTGACCACGTCGTTCATACGCATTCCCCCGGACAGTCGGTTAAAATTGTCGTTGAACTATAACAGTTTGTCGTGCCGGGCAAATGCAGCGCTTCGATATGGAAAGCCCGCCACACCGCACTGCCATCGGAACAGCAAAGCGCGGACCTGCCGCCACCAACAGCCCAGCATGGACCTTCAGACTGAAATTGAACGCAATATCAGCGCCGCCCTCGCCGAAGACGTCGGCAGCGGCGACCTGACCGCGCAACTTACGCCCGACCGCCAGTCGGAGGCGCATGTCATTTGCCGCCAGCCGGCAGTGCTTTGCGGGACGCAGTGGTTTGATGCCTGCGTCCGCCGCCTCGATCCGGCTGCCCGCGTCACATGGCATTTGAAAGACGGCGACCGGATTTCCCCGGGCACACGCCTTTGCGAGCTTTCCGGTTCCTCCCGCGCGCTGCTGACCGCGGAACGCAGCGCATTGAATTTTCTGCAGCTGCTGTCCGCAGTTGCCACCGTGACAAGAAGCTATGTTGACGCCGTGGCCGGCACCCGTGCGGCGATTCTCGACACCCGCAAGACGCTGCCCGGCCTGCGCGTGGCACAGAAACATGCCGTGACCGTAGGCGGCGGCATGAACCACCGCATGGGCCTCTGGGACGCCATCCTGATCAAGGAAAACCATATCGCCGCAGCCGGCGGGATCCGGCCTGCGCTGGCCTCAGCGGCAAAACTCGCCGCCAAGGCGCAGTGGATACAGATTGAAGTCGAAACCCTGGATCAATTGCGCGAAGCCGTCGGCGCCGGCGTGAAGATGGTGCTGCTCGACAACATGTCGCTGGATCAGATGCGCGAAGCCGTGCAATGGACTGCAGGACACGCGCAACTGGAAGCTTCGGGGGGGATCACGCTGGAGAATG
>JBIIZE010000356.1:0-3038 GCA_044346435.1 Burkholderiales bacterium | reverse complement strand
CCCGAAGCCTTGGCCTTCTCGATGGCGATTTCGGCGCCGCGGTAGGCAGCGACATAACCGATGTTGTTGCCGCCGTCGACCAGCGCTGACACCGGCGTTTCACGAACAATGCTCACCGGTTTGCGCGGCTGTTTGGTCTTGACGTCGGTGGCGATGGCCAGCACCCGCGGCAGGCCGGCGAAGCGATAGCCGCACAGCGAGTTGTCGACGAGCTGGTCGATGGTGATGCGCGCGTCTTCACCGCTGTAACCGACGGCTTCAAGGGCGCGCTGGCCGAGTGCGGTGGCTTCCTCGGGGGTGATGCGGAGGAAATCGGGGTGGTCGGCGTCCAGCAAGGCGCTGGCGGCGGACGTTTTCGACATGATGAATCTCTCTTGGATAAAAAGGTTTTATTGCTGCTGAATGCCGGCGCTCTTGACGATGGTCGCGTAGCGCGGGATCTCGGCTTTGAGCAAGGCGCCGAGCTGCTCCGGCGTGCCGTACCAGGGATTGATGCTCTGCGAATCCAGCGTCGCGCGCAGTTCCTTCGAATCCAGCGCCTTCTGCGCTTCGGTGCTCAGCTTGTTGATGATGTCGCGCGGCGTGTTGGCCGGCGCAAACATCGCGTACCAGATCGACATCTTGAACTCCGGATAACCGGCCTCGGTCGAAGTCTGCACATCCGGCAGGTTGTTCACGCGTTTTTCCGACAGCACGACAATCGGCCGCACCTTGTTCTGCTTGATCAGCGGCAGAATCGACGCCACCGACACAATGGTTTGATCGACTTCCCCGCTGATCGCGGCAACGGTCGCCAGCGTCGCGCCTTTGTAGGGGACGTGGACCACATTGATCTTCTGCAGGTATTTCAGCAGTTCGTTGGCGAGATGGTTGGTGGTGCCGGCACCTCCTGAACCGTAATTGAGAACACCCGGCTTCGACTTGGCGAGATCGATGAACTGCTTCAGCGTTTTGGCCGGTACTGACGGATGCACCACCATCACGTTTTCGATCGCGGCCAGACGCGCCACCGGCGCAAAGTCCCTGATCGCGTCATAACTGAGTTTTTTATAAAGCGCCGGGCTGATCGCAATGGTCGGCGAAGTCACCAGCACGGTATAGCCGTCGGCCGGTGAAGTGGCCGCCAATGACAGTGCCAGGGTGCCGCCGGCACCGACGCGGTTGTCGGGCAGCAGGTTGTGCCCCATCTGCTCGCCCATTTTCTGGCCGATGAAGCGGCCCACCAGATCGCTGGGGGCGCCTGCCGGAAACGGCAGGATCATGCGGATGGGTTTGCTCGGATAAGCATGCGCCACTGCGGCGGTGCTGAATGCCGCGCAGGACAGCGCAAGCAAGGCACCCAGAGCGGACTGACGGTTGAATGTGAACATGACTCTCCTCCTTCGATTGATATGGATCGGTCGTCGGGCGGTTCAGCGCTCGCCGCCGGCGACCAGCAACGCGTCGACCACTTTTGCACCCTTGGCCAGTACGGTCAACGGGTTGACGTCCAGTTCGCGGATCGCATCACCGTGGTCATGGGCCAGCCACGACAGCCGCACGATGCAATCCACCAGTGCCTCGATATCCGCCGGCGCCATGCCGCGCACGCCTTCGAGAATCTTGTAAGCGCGTAATTCGCCGAGCATCTCACAGGCCGTCGGCGCATCCACCGGCGGCACCCGGAAGGTGATGTCGCGCATGACCTCGACATAAATGCCGCCGAAGCCCACCGCCACCAGCGGTCCGAACACCGGGTCGCGGACGATGCCCAGCATCATCTCGGCGCCGCGCGGCACCATCTCCTGCACCAGCACGCCGGCGATTTTCGCATCGGCTTTATAACGCTTTGCCGCGGCCAGCACGTCGTCATAAGCCTGGCGCACTGCCGCTTCGCCGCTGACATTGAGGCGGATCGCCCCGGCTTCGGTCTTGTGGGCGATGTCTTCGGATTCGATTTTCAGCGCCACCGGACCGTTGATGCCGCGGGCATGGGCTGCCGCTTCGTCCGCATTGGTCGCCAGCAGTTCCTTCGGCACCGGCAGGCCGTATTGCGCCAGCAACTGCTTGGCTTCGCGTTCGGTCAGCGTGCGATGGCCCGCTGCGGCAAGTGTGTTGCCGACGGCCGCCTGATCGATGCCTTGCGGCCGCAGCGGTTTGCCCTGCTTCTGGCGCGCCTCGAGGAATTCGCGATAACCGATCGCGGTGCGCACATAACGCAGCGTATCGACGGTGTTGCGGTAAGCCGAAGCGCCCATCGCCACCAGACTGTCGACAGTCAGGGCCGGATCATCGTGGCAGCCACCGGTGATCAGCAGCACCAGCGGCTTGGCGGCGTCGCGCGACAGTTTTGCGGCGTGCTCCAGATCGGCGCGCGGCGCAAAGGTGAACACGGGGATCATCACGTCGACGTTGTCGTCTTCGCTGATGATTTCCATCGCCTTGCGGTAAATCTCCGGCTGGCCGGTGGCCAGCGAGGTCATGTCGGTCGGATTGCTGACTTTGCCGTAGCCCGGGATCAGCTCGCCGAGGCGGCCGTCGGTGGTGGATGTGTAGTTATGCCAGCTGAGACCCAGATGGGTACCGACATCGGCCATCTGCACCACATTGCCGCCGGACAGCGACATCGACGCCGCGCGCCGCCCCTTCGGCAGCTTGCGTTTTTTCTGGCGCAGCACGATGGCCTGCTCATACAACTCGTTGCAGTCATTGACGCGGATCACGCCGTATTGTTTGCACACAGCACTGAATACATCATCGGATCCGGTGATCGCGCCGGTATGCGAAGCGGCAGCCTGCTTGCCGGCCTCGGTGATGCCGAACTTGAGCACGATCAGCGGTTTCTCGCGCTCGGCCGCGTATTGCGCGAGGTCCATGAAATCCTTGCCGTCGCGAATGGCTTCGAGCGCCATCATCACCACGTCGGTCTGCTCGCCTTCGAGCATGAACCGGGCGAAATCCACCACGGTGAGGTCAGCCTCGTTGCCGCAGCTCGCCTGATAACTCATGTGCACGCCGGCCTTGATTGCGCGCCACATCACATTGCTCTGCCCCAGCCC
>JBIIZE010000355.1:0-3050 GCA_044346435.1 Burkholderiales bacterium | reverse complement strand
AGGCAGCCCAGCAGGAACAGCGCCACGAGGCGCTGTCCCTTGAGTGTGGGTCTGATCATTGCGGCGGCTGCCGCCCGCCGGGCATGACGGTGCTTATTTCTGCGGCTGCTTCAGTTGTTCCAGAATCGCCGGGTTTTCCAGTGTGGAGACGTCCTGGGTGATTTCTTCGTCCTTGGCGATGGAACGCAGCAGCCGGCGCATGATCTTGCCGGAACGGGTCTTCGGCAGGTTTTCGCCGAAGCGGATGTCCTTGGGCTTGGCGATCGGGCCGATTTCCTTGCTGACCCAGTCCTGCAGTTCCTTGACCATTTTTTTCGCCGCTTCGCCTTCGGGACGGGCTTGTTTGAGAACGACGAAGGCGACGACTGCTTCGCCGGTCAGATCATCCGGACGTCCCACTACGGCTGCTTCGGCTACCAGTGAGCTGTTGGCGACCAGCGCCGATTCGATTTCCATGGTGCCGAGACGATGGCCGGAAACGTTCAGCACGTCATCGATGCGGCCCATGATGCGGATGTAACCATCCGCATCGTAAGTCGCGCCGTCACCCGCAAGGTAATACTTGCCGTGGAAGTCTTCGGGGAAATAGGTTTTCTTGAAGCGCTCTGGGTCACCCCAGATCGTGCGAAGCATCGACGGCCAGGGTTTTTTGATGACGAGAATGCCGCCTTTGCCTTTGCCGACCGACTGACCTGTTTCATCGACGATGTCGGCGGAAATGCCGGGAAGCGGCAAGGTTGCTGATCCAGGTTTGGTCGGTGTCGCACCGGGTAAGGGCGTAATCATGTGGCCGCCGGTTTCGGTTTGCCACCAGGTGTCGACGATCGGGCAGCGTGTGCCGCCGACGGTTTCGTGGTACCAGATCCAGGCTTCGGGATTGATCGGTTCGCCAACCGTACCAAGGATGCGCAGGCTCGACAGGTCATATTTTTTCGGCAGATCGCCACCGGCCTTGATCAATGCGCGAATTGCAGTTGGCGCTGTGTAAAACACCGTGACTTTGTGGTCCTGAATGGTTTTCCAGAAGCGGCCGGCGTCCGGATAGGTCGGAACCCCTTCAAAAACAACTTCGGTGCCGCCACATGCCAGAGGGCCATAGCAGACATAGGAGTGGCCGGTCACCCAGCCCACATCGGCTGTGCACCAGAACACATCTGTCGGCTTGTGATCAAAGGTCCATTTCATCGTCAGGATGGTCCACAACAGATAGCCGCCTGTGGAGTGCTGGATGCCTTTGGGTTGGCCTGTTGACCCCGAGGTGTAGAGAATGAACAGCGGATGCTCGGCATCGACCCATTCCGGTTCGCAGTGTTCCGGCTGATCCTTGACCAGATCGTGAAGCCAGACGTCCAGTTTGGGATTCCAGTTGACTGCAGCGCCAGTGCGTTTGTAGGTGACCACGGATTTAATGGTGGTGCAGCCGCCCAGCGCCAGTGCGTCGTCTACGGCGACTTTTAGCGGGATGGCCTTGCCGCCACGCATTTGTTCGTCAGCGGTCAGCACGGCAACCGCGCCGGCATCAATGATCCGTTCGTGAAGGCTCTTCGCCGAGAATCCACCGAATACCACGGAGTGGATGGCTCCAATCCGGGCGCAGGCCTGCATGGCGACGATGGCCTCGATCGACATCGGCAGGTAGATGATGACGCGATCGCCCTTTTTGATGCCCAGCGACTTCAGGCCGTTGGCCATCTTGCAGGTGCGCGTGTAAAGGTCTTTGTAGGTGGCTTTGGTGATTTTGCCGTCGTCAGCCTCAAAGATGATCGCGGTTTTGTCCGGCTGCGTCTGCAGATGGCGGTCGAGACAGTTGTAGGACGCGTTCAGCGTGCCGTCGGCGAACCAGCGGAAGAAGGGCGGTTTGCTGTCATCCAGTACTTGCGTGAACGGTTTTTTCCAGAGGACATGTTCTCGTGCGAGTTTGGCCCAGAAACCGGCGTAGTCCTTTTCCGCTTCTGCGCACATTGCGCGATAGGCATCCATACCGGAAATATTGGCCTGAGCGACGAGTTTCGCGTCTGGCGGAAACACACGGTGCTCTTGCAGTACTGATTCAATGGTTCCGGACGTCGTGGTCGACATGCTGCTCCTCCGCAGGTTCTGTGAACTATTGTGTTCGCTGGCGCGTCTGTTCCGTAACCCTGTCACGGGTCTTGCAGCCGGTAGCGATAGTAGGCTCAATAAAATCATTATCGTCGTGTCTTGTAAAGACGGTGAGCGGCCGGAATGATGGCAAAAAGCTGTTTTAACGTGCATACTTACTACTTTCTTACGGCGGGCCTCCCCGCATCGCATGGTAGTGAACCTGGTCAGGTCCGGAAGGAAGCAGCCACAGCTATTTAATGCGAGTGCCGGGGGTTCGGCTCGCCACCCCAATTCTGAAACAGGGCGGGGCGGTCACAGGGCCGTTTTTGCAGTAATGGCGATCAAAAAAATCACGCGGGACGTGATGGTCACCGCGCTGTTGTTGATGATGTCCGCCCCGGTCCTTGCCGTCGACGGCATGGCGCTCGAAACCGGTGGATATGACGACAACCGCAATAGCATGGTTCGCGTTGCCGTGCAGTGGCAATGGTCCAAGCGATGGTTTCAGGGGCAGGGCTGGCATCTTGGTGGCTACTGGGACTTGTCGGCTGCCCGTTGGGAGAGTGATCCGAGTGCCGACAGCCTGTCGGAAATCGGCCTGACACCGGTGTTCAGGGTGCAGGCAGACGGACTACGCGGCGCTTATCTGGAGGGCGGCGTCGGTGCCCATCTGCTGTCTTCAACCCGTCTTGACGACAAAAGCTTCGGCAGCGCGTTCCAGTTCGGGGAGCATTTGGGCTTTGGCTATCGTTTCGGTGTGACCGGGGCCTATGATCTGGGTTACCGTTTCCAGCACATCTCGAACGGCAATATCAAGCATCCCAATGACGGGATCAATTTTCATCAGTTCCGGTTCCAATACTGGTTCCAGTAGTCGCTGAAGGCAAGCGCCTTTACGGCTAAAATAGCAGCTTCCAGCCATTACCGAACCGATTCCAGAGACGCCGTGACCCAGGTCCTAGCCCGCA
>JBIIZE010000354.1:0-3061 GCA_044346435.1 Burkholderiales bacterium | reverse complement strand
ATCAGGTGGTGATCGACAAACGGGCCTTTTTTAATGGAACGTGACATATTTATCCCTTACGCCGTAGCTTTCGCATTGCGGCGACGAATGATCATCCCGCTGGTGCGTTTGTTCTTGCGCGTCTTGTAACCCTTACACATGACGCCCCAGGGACTGACCGGCGCCTGTGCAGCTGCCGTGCGTCCTTCACCGCCACCGTGCGGGTGATCGATCGGGTTCATCGCGACACCCCGAACCGTCGGGCGAATACCGCGCCAGCGGACTCGACCAGCCTTGCCGATGGATTCCAGCTGATGCTCTTCGTTACCCACTTCGCCAATCGTGGCGCGGCAGTTCACATGCACTTTGCGAATTTCGCCGGAACGCAAGCGGAGCTGGGCATACTCTCCTTCGCGGGCCAACAGTTGCACCGAGGTGCCTGCGGCACGCGACAACTGTGCGCCTTTACCCGGCAGCATTTCCACGCAGCAGATTGTCGAGCCGACAGGAATGTTGCGCAGGGGCAATGCATTACCGGTTTTGATCGGCGCCTCCGGACCGGAAATCAGCTGCATGCCGGCGGTCACACCGCGCGTGGCGATCACGTAGCGACGCTCGCCGTCGGCGTAACAGAGCAGGGCCAGATGCGCGCTGCGGTTCGGATCGTATTCAATCCGCTCAACCTTGGCCGGGATACCGTCCTTGTTGCGCTTGAAATCGACCAGACGGTAATGCTGCTTGTGCCCGCCACCCTGGTGACGCATGGTGACGCGGCCATGAACGTTACGACCGGCTTTTTTCGATTGGCTCTTGACCAGTTTCGCAACCGGCTTGCCTTTGTGCAGACCCGGGGTGACCACCTTGACCAGGCCGCGACGGCCCGGAGAAGTCGGTTTGACTTTAACTAACATTACTTCACCTCCCCTTCAGCAAAGGTGATTTCCTGGCCTGCCTTGAGGCAGACATAGGCTTTTTTCCACGAACTGCGACGGCCGGTAAATTTGCCGAAGCGCTTTTCCTTGCCGCGGACATTAACGATGCGGACCTGCTCGACCTCGAGCTTCTCGTCCTTCTTGCTCAGCATCGTTTCGACGGCAGCCTTGATTTCCGGCTTGGTCGCATCGCGGGCAACGCGGAACACCACCTGGTTGTTCTTTTCGCCAACAAGAGTGCTCTTTTCGGAGATCACCGGGGCGAGCAGGATTTGCGCCAGACGTTCGGTACTGTATGCGCTCATGCCAGCAGCTCCTCGATTTTGCCCACGGCGCCTTTGGTGATAAGCACGTTGCTGTGCCGGATCAGGCTGACCGGATCGGCATGGCTGACATCAACCACCATGACGTTGGGCAGGTTGCGCGACGACAGCCGCAGGTTTTCGTCCATGCTGTCGGTAATGATGAGCACGTTGTCCATACCCATGCCCTTCAGCTTGCTGGCGAGCAGTTTGGTTTTCGGCGCTTCGATGGTGAACGAGTCCACCACCGACAGACGGTCTTCGCGAGCCAGTTGCGAGAGAATCGACATCAAGCCGGCGCGATACATCTTGCGGTTCAGCTTATGCGAGTAGTTCTCGTCGGGCGAGTTCGGGAAAATCCGGCCGCCGCCACGCCACAGGGGGCTGGAGGTCATACCGGCGCGGGCGCGGCCCGTACCTTTTTGCCGCCAGGGCTTCTTGGTCGTGTGGGTAACCGTGCCGCGGTCCTTCTGGGCACGCGTGGCCAGCCGGGCATTTGCGAGGTACGCGGTGACCACCTGGTGCACCAGCGCCTCGTTGTACTCACGGCCGAACGCAGCGTCCGATGCCGCCAGTTTCGCGGTCGGTTTGCCTTGATCGTTAATGACGTTAAGTTCCATTTAGCGTCGCCTCACTTCTTCGCCGGGGCGGCTTTGCCGCCCTGTTTAACTGCCGGGGGACGCCGCGTGCGAACCGCAGGACGAACCATCACGTCACCGCCGCGCGAACCGGGAATGGCGCCGCGAATCAGCAGCAGGTTGCGCTCGACATCAATACGCACGATCTGCAGCGACTGCTGGGTCCGCGTCACCGCGCCCATGTGGCCAGGCATCCGTTTGCCGGGGAATACGCGACCGGGATCCTGAGCCATACCGATTGAACCCGGCTTGTTGTGCGAAACCGAGTTACCGTGGCTGGCGCGGTTCGAAGAGAAGTTGTGACGCTTGATGACGCCGGCAAAACCTTTGCCCTGCGACACGCCGGTCACATCGACGTATTGTCCGACTTCGAAAATGGTTGCGGGCAGCGCAGTACCGGCTTTCAGTTCAGCCAGTTTCTCGGTGGTAACCGTGAATTCACGCATCACCCGGCCGGCCTCGACACCCGCTTTCGCGAAATGTCCGGCAGCGGCCTTGACCACGCGCGTCGCGCGTCGCTTGCCGAATGCAACCTGAACAGCCGAATAGCCGTCCGTCTCGGGTGTTTTAACCTGGGAGACGCGGTTGTTCGACACGTCAACGACTGTCACCGGAATGGTGTCGCCGTCATCGGTGAATACCCGCGTCATGCCGACTTTGCGGCCGACGAGTCCTAAGCTCATGTTTTAATTACCTTTTTTAAAAAGGCGCCGACTTCAATTGGCCGGCACTTCTGTTTAACAACCGGACGTCGTAGCATCCGTTACAACCGTTTTACAGCTTGCGTTCTACAGCTTAATTTCTACGTCCACGCCAGCCGGCAGATCCAGCTTCATCAGCGCATCAACCGTTTTATCGGTCGGGTCGATGATGTCCATCAGGCGCAGGTGACTGCGAATTTCCAGCTGCTCGCGCGACGTCTTGTTGACGTGCGGCGAACGCAGCAGATCGAAACGTTGTTTGCGGGTCGGCAGCGGAATCGGGCCTTTAACCACGGCACCGGTGCGTTTCGCGGTATCGACGATTTCCAGCGCAGACTGATCGATCAAGCGATAGTCGAACGCCTTCAGGCGGATACGGATTTTCTGACTTTTAAGGGCGGCCATGTCGGTTACTCGATGATCTTGGCAACGACGCCGGCGCCGACGGTCCGGCCACCCTCGCGGATGGCGAAACGCAGACCGTCTTCCATCGCGATCGGCTGAATCAG
>JBIIZE010000438.1:0-3082 GCA_044346435.1 Burkholderiales bacterium | reverse complement strand
CTTTCCGGGTAAGCCTGCGCCATGCACAACCGATACGTACCGCCGGGAATTGCTGGAACCTTGGAGTTTCGTTTCCACAAACAACGCCGGGGAAATTTCGTAAAACAGCTCCGCGACAATCGCTTTACGACAACCCTCCAAGGGCATGACTTCGTCTGATGACAAAGCGAGCCCCGAAGGGAAAAATCCCAGCAACAGAGCCCAAACAAATAGACGAGACATTTGGTGATTAAACGTAATAATTTATCGATACTATGACTTAAACAATATCATTTAAATATAATTCTAGTCTACTCGCATTCATTCCTCCATCGCCTCATAACCTCAATAATTATATTTTTAAGTAACTGTTTTTAAAATAAAAAAAGCCCTTCATGCGAAGGGCCGAAATGACCTCATATGAGGCCAACAGGGTAACCGAGTTGAACTCGGTTTCTAAAAGTATCATATTAATTGCATTACTGTCAATGAAATTTAAACCCCATGATCAATTATAAAGAACCGTTAACCCAAAGGCCTGATCACAGTCATGCCCCCTGAAGGGCATTTTCGAGTATCTGATTGGCAGCAGAGACCGCTATGGTTTTGGTTTCCTGTAAACGAAGCACAGTGTCATTGACGTGCACAAGCCGACGCCCCATCACATGGCATAGCTTTGCGAGAATCTCCGAATAGGTCTTTGTAGACTCAGTCATCATCCGCACAAAATTTTCCCTGGACAGAAACCCGACCACCGAATCCTCCGCGGCCCGGCAGGTGGCGTATCGGGGATCACCCGATATCAAGCCAAGCTCCCCCAAAAAAGCACCCGCTAGCGCTTCACGCCCGCGTTGTCAGGAATTGCCGTCAGAATAACCAGAGACCCGCCCCACGAGCCCGGATTGATTTCGACTGACAACATCCGCGCGCGACTGCCGAAGTGCAGGATGCTGCGCTCACCCAAAACACCAGACCGGTGCAACCAGCCAGCCTGCGGCAGACTTTTCATGAAGAATGCGTAAGCTGCGGTCCTGCTCTGCGGAATCTCGATACGGATTTGCCCGATCCACTGCTCCCCCGGCGCGACAACCATAGACTGCGCCACCTTGACTTTTGCCCCGTCCGGCAAGGGCAGCCGCCCCACGATCGTCGCCAAGTCGGCACTTGCTCCGGGATCGCCAGCCATTCCGCCTCCCGCCAAGCCGCTACAAGCCTGAAGTGCAGCCGATATGACCAAAAAGGCCAAGCAACGCAGCACATCAGTCAAAGTCATGGGTAAGGTGCAAGACAGCTTCAAAAATCAATATGGCCGCTAAAACCAACAGCAACCAGAAGCGCCAATCGAAGAATCCGAACCCGATGTAATTGATTGTGATTACCATCACCAGCACGGATACCAGACCGCCAAAGTAATCTCTTGCCGAAAATACAAAAACGCAGAAAATTGTCGCAAGCACCATCAGCCAGAAGTGATGGCTGCCAAACCAGAAACCGTTGAAATACAGCATCGCCAGAAACGCCGACACAGAAACCAAGAATCTGAGTTCAGAAAACCAGTCCTGCGGTAAAGACCGTGTTTCGGGAATTTGATTGGCTTCGAGCTGACGCCTGCGCAATAACCGCATGGTTTATAGACGAGACCAGATTGTCAGGCAGGCTTTTGCTGCTGAAGAAACGTTTGCGTGATTCGTTGCACAAATTTTCGTGCGTGATCGATTTCTTCACTCAGGCTCGACGCCTCACGGATCAAAAGGCCTAGTGCACTCTTGATTTCCTCAAGCTCGGATTCCGTGTACCGCGCGGCGAGAATTTCACCAGCAGGACCTGAACCGATTCGGACAGCCCCGGGACTCTGCCTGGTCGTTGCACGCATACGCCTCGACCGCGCAGCAATCGATGAGCTGCACCAACTACGCAACGATGCCGCATCAACAAGAATCAATTCCCGCTCCCCCTCGACAGGCTCCGCCCAGATTCCCTCCACGATACGTGCCGCACGCTCATCTGCGACAGAAACCAGACCTGCAAAGTCGTCGAATCGCCTCAATGTCGCAGGGTCGCAGTTATCCAGCATGGCGGCCCTTAAAGCCTTGCTGCGGCTGGAAGAGTCCTTGAAATAAACACATGAATCATTCATCACGAGAGCACTCGCACCAAGCAGTTGCATCTGAGTCCGTTCAACAATTGATCGCAATGTTGCACGCAACCTGGCGATATCACCGATATGGGACGAAAGCCCCCGATACTCTCCGGCACCGGGCAGGACTGTCCGCCAAGATCCTTTATAGGGAACAGGCATCTGAAACTTTCTCGCGAGCGCTTATCCGAGTTTTAGATGCAATCACATTGGCGTTCTTTTTGGTCCAGTCGCAGTTGCCAACAAATCCGCGATGACGATTGCGTACGGCAACAAAACCAAAAGCACCGCGCTCTCCCGACTTTATTAAGGAAGATGCAAGTTTTATTTCCGACAACATGCTTGGTGCAATGACAAATGCCCCCGTCGTCGACTGACCAGAGGCTTCGGGCAATCGCTGTGCTGATTTATGCATCAATCGCCATGGAGAGAGAGATTGCAAATCGGTCCTGAATTCTCTTAATGCACCATAAGGCTCATTGCCCAGTGGCTATCAAAAGGAGGAAGGAGTATCTGAATGCTAAAAATAAAGATTAAATTATTTGAAATAATATACCACATGCGTTGCATTTTAATAATACTTAAAACTTATAACTATTAAATATTTGATTCATACTTGATAAATTAATCTGATTAAATGAATATTCATTTATATTTTAATATTTACATTGAAATCAAATAGTTACTTAGTCATTCCATTAAAAAAACTTAAAATATTCATTATATGGACGTAAAAAAACCCCTTATTCAGGGGTTTAAGAAAATCAAGAATTCAGACTTATTAAAATAAAATCATTTTTTTGAAATTCGTAATTTCATATCACCTTGAACAGTTTTCTTGGTGTATGGGCCACTTGGAATTGCGCTTGTTATTACCGCAATTAGTAAAAAAAGCGGATTAACACAAGCACCGTACCTGACAGAAGCCAATGGCCACTGATCAACCAAGCCTATTGTTGCTGCTGC
>JBIIZE010000350.1:0-3083 GCA_044346435.1 Burkholderiales bacterium | reverse complement strand
GCACGTGGGTGATGCTGAAGCGGCTGCGCACGCGGCATACGCGTCGATGCACGCCACCGCTGCACAAGCCAAAAAACGCAAGCCGGCCAAAGCCGCCTGAGTCGCTACAGGCTGAAAAAAAGGCCGCCTTCGGGCGGCCTTTTTTAATGGTTACGTTATTTCAGATCAGCAGCGTGGCCATTCCCAGTAACAATCCCATACTGACCACATCGGTCGCCGTCGTCAGAAAAATACTCGAAGCAGTCGCCGGGTCAAAGCCAAAGCGTTTCAGTGTCAGCGGCACCATTGCACCGGAGATGCCGCTGGCGACACAACTGCCGACCAGCGCAATCCACACCACGAGACTGAGCATCAGCGCATTCGGGTTGTGCTGGAAGGTGGCGACGATGTACATCCCCAGTGCGGCCACCACGCCGGTGAAAGCGCCGTTCAGCGCACCCAGCGAGGCTTCCTTGATCACCAGTGCGCGCTCCGCACCGGCCTTGAGTTCACCCAGGGTCATGCCGCGCAGCGTAACCGCCAGAGCCTGACAGCCGGTGTTGCCGGACTGCCCCGCGAGCACCGGCAGGAACAGTGCAAGGATGACCAGGCGGTCGACCGTGTCCTGAAACAGCGCCACTACCGCGCCGGCGACAAATGCGGTGGCGAGGTTGATCTGCAACCAGGGATGACGGAACTTGAAGCTGTTCGGCAATGGTGTGGCCAGCCGCTCTTCCTTCTCGACACCGACCATGCTGCCGACCTGCGCGGTGATTTCGAAGGCCTGTTCCTCGAACATGGTCTGTCCGCGCACCAGACCGAGCAGTTTGCCGTTGTCGTCGCAGACCGGATACACCGGGTAATGCCGGTCGAGTACCAGTTTCATGGCATCGGCCAGTTGCAGATCGGGTTTAAGCGTAAACGCGTTGCGCAACATCACCGATTCCAGCGGCACTTGGTCGTCGGCAAACAGCAGATCGCGCATGGTGATGATACCGAGCAGCTTGCCCGCTTCGTCGGTGACATAGCCGTAAGTAATGAATGCCGTCCGCACCAGCGGACGCAATTGTTCGACGGTGTCGCGCACGCTGATGTCCGGACGGAAAACAGCGCGGGGCGCAACCATCATGCGGCCGATGCTGCCCTGTTCGAACGTTTCGTTGGTGCGCCATTGTGCGGCTATTTCCGCCGGGACGGCATTCATGACCCCGTCCACCAGTCCGCCAGGCAGTTCGCCCAGCACGTCCTGGGTCAGTGCTGGTGCCAGTTCCTGCAACACCGCGGCAATGGTTCCTGCCGGGTGTTCGGCGAGGAACTCCGCAGCCTCCTTCGGCGAGCGGGCTTTGGCGGCCAGTGCCAGTTCCCGGAGGTCAGGGCCTGCCGCTGCAGCGGTCTCGTTCTGTTTTTTTTCCATCACGGTGCCTCCACGGTCAGGCGCTTGCATTGTGGCGCCTGCGGTGGAGTATAACGAGGGTTCGCGCCGGACGGCGCGACTTAAGGGCTTTAGAGGCCCAGACGTTGCCAGATCGTGCTGGTCGGTCCAGCCTGATTCATTGTGTAGAAATGCAGGCCCGGCGCGCCTGCAGCGAGCAGGTCATCGCAAAGCCGGGTGACCACGTCCAGCCCGAAGGCGCGGATCGAATCGGTGTCGTCGCCGTAACCCTCCAGCTTCTTGCGGATCCAGCGCGGAATTTCCGCGCCGCAGGCGTCGGAAAAGCGTGCCAGCTGGGAGAACTTGCCGATGGGCATGATCCCCGGGACGATGGGCAGATCCAGTCCCATCGCTTCACATTCGTCGACAAAATGGAAATAACAGTCGGCGTTATAGAAATACTGGGTAATCGCGGAATGCGCGCCGGCTTCAACCTTGCGCTTGAAATTCAGCAAGTCGTCCTGCGCATTTTTCGCCTGCGGGTGATACTCCGGATAGGCGGCAACCTCGATGTGGAAATGGTCGCCAAACTCGCTGCGGATGAATGCCACCAGTTCGTTGGCGTAATGGAATTCACCGGCTGTAGCAGTGCCCGAGGGCAGGTCGCCGCGCAGCGCGACCAGGTGGCGAATCCCATTTTCACGGTAGCCGCGCAGAATGTCGCGGATTTCGTCGCGGGACGAACCGATGCAGGAAATATGCGGCGCGGCCGCATAGCCGGCTGCCCGCAAGTCCATCACCGCACGCAGCGTGCGTTCCCGGGTTGAGCCGCCGGCACCATAGGTCACCGAAAAGAATTTCGGATTCAGCGGGGCCAGCTGCTTTGCCGTTTGTGCGAGTTTCTCCAGCCCTTCCGCGGTGTTGGGCGGAAAGAACTCGAAACTGAAAGTGCGCGGGAGTTTTTTTTGTGATTGCATGGCTTGTTGGAGGTCGGCGCGCCGGGGTTTTAAGTCCCGGCGCTTGCCGCTTCCTCGATCAGTAGCGGTAGTGATCGGCCTTGTACGGGCCTTCAACGGGCATCTGCAGATAATCGCACTGCTTTTCGCTGAGCACGGTCAGGTCGACGCCGAGTTTTTTCAGATGCAGGCGTGCGACTTTTTCGTCGAGATGTTTCGGCAGCACGTAAACCTTGTTCTGGTATTTGCCGCCCTGGGTGTACAGCTCCAGCTGCGCCAGCGTCTGGTTGGTGAAGGAGCTCGACATCACAAACGACGGATGGCCGGTGCCGCAGCCCAGGTTCACCAGCCGGCCTTCGGCGAGGATGATCAGGCGTTTGCCGTCCGGGAAAATCACATGGTCAACCTGCGGTTTGATGTTTTCCCATTTGTACTGCTTCAGGGCGACGATTTCGATTTCCGAATCGAAGTGACCGATATTGCAGACGATGGCGTTGTTCTTCATCCGCTTCATGTGGTCGTGGTTGATCACGCCCAGATTGCCGGTGGCGGTGACAAAGATGTCCGCCTTGTCGGCGGCGTAGTCCATGGTCACGACTCGGAAACCTTCCATCGCCGCCTGCAGCGCGCAGATCGGATCGACTTCGGTGACCCAGACCTGCGCCGACAGTGCGCGCAGCGCCTGTGCGCTGCCCTTGCCGACGTCGCCGAAGCCGCAGACCAGCGCGACCTTGCCGGCGATCATCACATCGGTGGCGCGTTTGATCGCGTCGACC
>JBIIZE010000031.1:0-11617 GCA_044346435.1 Burkholderiales bacterium | reverse complement strand
CGGGGGATGCGCGCGGCGAGGCGCGGATACACCTTGTAAACGTTGTCTTCGAAATTCTTTTTCGTGTCTGCAGCCGATAGCGTGGTGACGGCGTCGATGTAACGCCGGGTGTCGTCATAGTAGTGGCCGGTTTCGGGATCAATGCCTTTGACCGCGCCGACGATTTCCGAGGCGAAGAGGATGTTGTCGGCGGGAATGACGCGCGTCAGCAGGTCAATGCCGGCCTGGTGATAGACGCAGGTGTCGAAGAACACATTGCCCAGCAGATGTTCCTGCAGTGTCGGCTTGCCCATGTCCTGGGCGAGGCCGCGGTATCGGCCCCAGTGATAGGGCACGGCGCCGCCGCCGTGCGGGATGACGAAACGCAGTGTCGGGAAATCCTTGAACAGGTTTGCGGTGATGAACTGCATGAAGGCGGTGGTGTCGCCGTTGATGTAGTGCGCGCCGGTGAAATGGAAGGCCGGGTTGCAGGACGCGCTGACATGCACCATCGCCGGCACATCGAGCTCGACCAGTTTTTCATAGAGCGGATACCAGTAGCGGTCGGTCAGCGGCGGATCGGTCCAGTAACCGCCGGAAGGGTCCGGGTTCAGGTTGCAGCCGATGAAGCCGTATTCCTTCACGCAGCGTTCGAGTTCGGGGATGCAGTTCGCGGGATTGACGCCGGGGCTCTGCGGCAACTGGCAGACGCCGACAAAGTTTTCCGGGAACAGCGTGCAGACGCGGTGGATCAGTTCGTTGCAGATGTCCGTCCACAACGCGCTGGTCGCGGCATTGCCGATGTGGTGGCCCATGCCGCCGGCGCGCGGCGAAAACACCGTCAGGTTGGTGCCGCGCTCGCGCTGGATGCGCAGTTGCGCGCCTTCGATGCTGTCACGGATTTCATCGTCGCGGATGATCAGCGAGTCTTTTGCCGGGCTGAGCCGGGCGTCCTTCAGGCTGTCGATCTGCTTCTGGCGGAAGGCCTCGAGCGATTTTGGGGCGGTGGTGTAGTGTCCGTGACAGTCGATGATCATGTTGCAGATTCCATCCTGAAAAAAAGGCGCCGCGGAAGCGCGGCGCCCGGGTGAAACGGAATGATACGGTTAATCGGCAGTGATGCCGGCGGCCTTGATGATCGGCACCCAGAGTTTTTCTTCGTTACGCACGAAAGACAGGAATTCCGCGGAGTTCGAGGGTGCGGCGTCAATGCCGCGGTCGCGCAGTTGCTTGACCACATCCGGCTGTTTCAAGGCGGCGACGAAGTCGCGGGTCAGTCGTGCCTGAACATTTGCCGGAGTCTTGCCCGGGGCGAGCAGGCCGTACCAGTTGGTGGCGAGGTAACCCTTGACGCCTGCTTCGGCGATGGTCGGCACATCAGGCAGTGCGTCGGCGCGTTTGGCGCCGGTGACGCCGATGGCGCGAACCTTGCCGGATTGCACATGAGGCACCGAAGTCGAAATCACGGCCATAAAAGCCGGGACATGTCCGGCGAGCAGGTCGGTGATGGCAGGGCCGCCGCCTTTGTAGGGCACGTGGGTCATCGGCACCTTGGTCATGGTTTCGAGCAGCACGCCGGCGAGATGGCCGGGGCTGCCGACGCCGGAGCTGGCGTAGTTGACCTTGCCTTGCTGGGCTTTGGCGTAGGCAAGGAACTCGGGCAGGTTTTTTGCCGGCACCGAAGGATGCACGATCAGGATGTTCTGCAGCGACACCAGCATGGTCAGGAAGGCGAAGTCCTTGTAGACGTCATAACCGGTCTTCTGGATGGAGGGGCTGATCACCATGCCGCCGATATGGCCCATGGCCACGCTGTGGCCGTCGGGTTCCGCGTTTTTCAGGATCTGCAGCGAAATCACGCCGTTGGCGCCGGGGCGGTTGTCGACGATGACCGGGGCGCCGAGGGAGGCCGACAGCTTGGGCTGCATGATGCGCGCGACGAGGTCGGTGGCGCCGCCCGGCGGGAAGCCGACGATGAATCGTACCGGTTTGGTTGGCCCCCATTCCGCGGCGAAGGCGGGGGCGGTGATCAGGCTGGCCGCAAATAGTGCCGCAACATAACGTTTGGCTTGCATGAAAGCTCCTCGGTTTTTATGGGTGCTGCCTGCATTTTGCACAAAAACAGTGTTGTCCGGCAGTTTGCGCGCAGTCTTTTTGCTAATTGCACGGATTAGTTTGTTTGATCGGGCGCATGCCGGTCATTGGACATCGTCCTGCGCATTTGGTGCCGGCGAGGTGTGGATAAAAAAAAAGGGCAACCTGATGGTTGCCCTTTTTCATCAAACGGATTGATCAGTTGGTCTGATACAGGCCGGCGGCCTTGATGACCTTTTCCCACTTGTCTTTTTCCGACTTGATATAGGCGCCAAACTCTTCCGGGGTGCTGGGCGCCGCATCGAGGCCGGATTTGAACAGTATTTCCTTGATGTCCGGCATGTTCAGTACGGCCACCACTTCCTTGTTCAGGCGGTTGATGATCGGGCGCGGGGTTTTGGCCGGGACCAGTACGCCGTACCAGTTGTTGGCATCAAAACCCTTGACGCCGGATTCGGCGATGGTCGGCAGGTTGGGCACCAGTGCGGAGCGTTTGATCGTGGTCACCGCCAGCGCGCGGATGCGGTTGGTCTGGATGTGCGGCACGGCGCTCGCAGCCGTCGCGAAAATCAGGTTGATGTTGCCGGAGAGCAGGTCGACGATGGCCGGGCCGCCGCCTTTGTAGGCGATGTGCACGATCTTCGTTCCGGCCTGCAGGTTGAACAGTTCCAGCGCCAGATGGCCTGCGCCGCCGACACCGGAGGAGCCGCCATTGAGTGACTTCGATTTGGCCAGTGCGATCAGTTCGGTGACGTTTTTCGCGGCAACCGAAGGATGCACAACCAGAATGTTGGTCGAATCGACAGTCTGCGATACGGGCAGCACGTCCTTCAGCGGATCAAAGGGCAGTTTTTTGTAGAGTGCGGGGTTGATGGCCAGCGAGGCGATGGTGCCCATCAGCACGGTGTAGCCGTCGGGCTGGGAATTTGCCGTGATTTCGGTCGCGATGTTGCCGGATGCGCCGGGACGGTTGTCGATGATGATCTGCTGGCCGAGGCGTTCGCCGAGTTTCACGCCCATCGCGCGGGCGGTGGTGTCGGTGCCGCCACCGGGGGCGAAGCCCACCAGCATGCGAATCGGTTTGGTCGGCTGCCATTCACCAGCGGGTGCAGCAGCGGATGCAGTTCCGGTGACCAGGGCCAGCGGCAACGCGAGTGCGATGGATTTCCAGTTGAACATTGATTTCTCCTCGGTTGATGCTGAGTTTTGATTGGTGACTGCTTGAGGCCCGTCATTATACCCAGAGGGCTTTCACGGCGTGCCGCAATGATGGGATGTTGCCGGGGATATGCCGCAGTGCATCAGTGACGGTCCTGGCGCGATGGGCTGCCTGATTTCAGGTGCGCGAGCAGCAGGCGCGCCGCCATGCCCAGGGTGTGGGGCTCACGGGTGCAGATATTCAGCCGGTAACGCGCCCAGCTGTCATTGAGGCGGATGCAATGGAAAGCCATGGCCTTGCTGTAGGGCAGTGCGCAGTGTTCGGGCAGCACGGCGAGGCCGAGTCCGGCTTCAACCATGCGGCGCAGGCCGTCGAAGCCGTCCACCTGCAGGCGGTGTTTCAGCGCCACGCCCTGTTCGGCGGCGACGCGCAGTACCAGATTGCCGATCGAACTGGTATCCGAGAGGCTGACAAAGTCATAAGCCGCGGCTTCGGCCAGCGAGATGGTTTTGCGTTTGGCCAGCGCATGATCCTGCGGGGTGATCAGCACCAGGCGTATCGCCTGATACGGGATGACCGTCAGGCCTTCGGCCGGCACATGGGGCGCAAAAATGCCGATGTCGGCCTCGCCTTCGGTAACGGCGCGGACCACATCAACACTGTGTTTTTCTTCGAGCTGGATGCCGACCCGCGGGTGGGCATCCAGATAGTCACGCAGCGCAGCGGGCAGCGCGCCCGATACCCCCGACGGGTTGGCGTGGATGCGAATGCGGCCGCGGTGGCCACCGGCGTATTCGCTGAGTTTGTTTTCCGCGCGATCAAGGATGGCGAAGATGCTGCGCACATCGGCGGCGAGGGCTTCACCGGCGGCCGTCGGGCGGATGCCCTTGGGGTGGCGGTCGAACAACTGCACGCTCAGCGTGGTTTCGAGTTCGGTGATGCGCTTGCTGATGGCGGGTGCGGTGATGTGTTCGCGCTCGGCGGCCTTGGCGATGCTGTGTTCTTCGATGACGGCGAGGAACAGTTTTAAGGTCGTGAGGTCGGGCCGCATGGCGGGTCTTCGCAGGAGCGCAAAAAAATAATTAATTAATTCAAATACTTAGGTTTGTCACCCGGGGCGGGTGATCGGGCATAAGCGGCCGGAATGGGGGCGATAAGCAATGATTAACGCGACCGGGGGCGCATTCTGGCACCATCCCCTGCGATTCACAAACCGCTAACCGGAGAACTGCACCATGAGCGACACCATCACCCTGTTTACCAAACCCGGATGAAGTAGCTGTCTCAAGGCGAAAGAGTTTCTTTCGCGTTCCAGAGTGCAATTCGAAGTCGTCGACATCATGGCGAACCCCGATGGGATGACGCGTCTGCTCGCCTTTGGTGTGCGCAACGTGCCCGTGGTGGCCCGTGGAAAAGAATATGTATTCGGCCAGGTGCTGGCTGATGTGGCGCGGCTTGCCGGTGTAAAGCCGCCGGGGCAGGCGGGTCTGACACCGGCGCAGATGGTCGAGCGCTGGCTGTTCGTGCTGGCGGCGGCGCAGCGTTTCGTGCGTCAGCTCCCCACGGATTACATGGAAGAGCGCGCGATCGCCAATCGTGACCGCTCGGTGCGTTACATGGCCTTCCATGTATTCCGCATCGGCGAGGCTTTTCTTGAAGTCACGCAGGGTGAAGAGATGACCGTCGAGCGTCCGAATGTGGCGCCGGGCGATGATCTGAAAACCGGCGCGCAGATTGCCGTCTACGGTGACGACATCATCAAACGCATCACGGCGTGGTGGGGCAGCGTTGCTGATCCGACCTGCGCGGGCAAGGTGCCGACGTACTACGGCATGCAGCCGATGCGTGATGTGCTGGAGCGCTGCACCTGGCACTCGGCGCAGCACGTGCGCCAGCTGATGGCGATTCTCGAGCGTCTGAACATTGCGCCCGATACGCCCGTGACCGACAAGGATCTGGCCAGTCTGCCGATGCCCAAGGGCGTCTGGGAATAACCATCCATAAAACCGGAAACAACATGACACTGCAAATCGGGATTCTCGAAGGTGATGACATCGGGCTGGAAGTGGTGCCCGAGACCATCAAGGTGATGAAGGCGGCGGCGCAGAAGTGCGGACTGTCGGTGAACTGGCATCCGGTGCCGATCGGCATGAAGGCGTACAAGGAACTGGGTTACACCCTGCCGCCGGGCACGCTGGACAAGCTCGACACGCTGGACGGCTGGGTGCTCGGACCGATCGGTCATCAGGCTTATCCGAAGGGTTTGCCCAATGCGATCAATCCGCATCCGATCCTGCGCAAACACTACGACCTGTTTGCCAACATCCGTCCCGCCAAGTCGTACGCCGGACTGCCGTCGATCTACAACGACGTCGACCTGATCATCGTGCGCGAGAACAACGAGGGCTTCCCGCCGGACCGTAACGTGTTCATGGGCAACGGCGAATTCCGCCCGACGCCGGACATGACCATCGGCATCCGCGTGATTACGCGTCAGGGTTCGCGCAAGGTCGCCCGCGCGGCCTTCGAGCTGGCGCGCACGCGTCCGCGCAAGATCATGACGTCGGTGCACAAGGACACGGTGTTCAAGCTGGCCTGCGGCATGTTTGCCGAAGAGTGCCGTTTGCTCGCCAAGGAATATCCGGATGTGACCTATAACGAAGTGCTGGTCGACACCATGGCAATGAAGCTGGTGATGAAACCCCAGCAGTTCGATGTCATTGTCACCACCAACACCTTCGGCGACATCCTGTCGGATGCGGCTGCCGGTCTGGTCGGCGGGCTGGGTCTGGCGCCCGGACTGTCCGCGGGACCGGACCGCGCGATGGCGCAGGCCACGCACGGCTCGGCGCCGGATATCGCGGGGAAGGGCATTGCCAATCCCTACGCGATGATCATGTCGGGTCAGATGCTCTACGCCTGGCTGGGCCACAAGCACAATGAACCGAAAGCCGTTGAGGCTGCGGATCTGATGGAGCGTGCGGTGGAAGCGGTGATCCGCGAGGGCAAGGTGCTGACCGGCGACCTCGGTGGCAAGGCCAGCACCCGCGAGATGGGCGACGCGATCGCCGCGAAGCTCGCCTAGGCGGCTTTTGCGGCGGCTTTACGTCCGGCGGCCATGCGGGCCGCCAACGTAAAGGCGTGTTCGATGGCACCGACATCGGCGACACCTTTGCCGACGATGTCGTAGGCAGTGCCGTGTGCCGGCGTGGTGAATACTGACGGCAGTCCGGCGGTCACGGTGACGCCCTTGTTGAAGCCGAGCAGCTTGGTCGCGATCTGGCCCTGGTCGTGGTACATCATGACCACGCCGTCGAACTTGCCCTTGAGCGCCTGCAGGAAAATCGCGTCCGAGGAAATCGGACCCGTGCAGTCGATGCCGCTGCTTTTCAGCTTGTCGATGGTCGGGCGGATGATACGGATTTCCTCGTCGCCGAACAGGCCGTTCTCGCCGTTGTGCGGATTCAGTGCGGCAACGCCGATGCGCGGATTGGCCTTGCCGGCGGCGCGCAGCGTGTCGTTGGCGAGATTCACCGCGGCAGTGATGCGTTCCGGCGAGATCATGTTGACGGCTTCGCGCAATGCGACGTGTGAGGTGACGCGGAAGGTGCTGAACTGGTCGATGACGTTCATTTCACCGAAAAAGCCGCTGTGCTTGAGCAGGCTGGCAAACATCTGATGTTCGTCGTTGAATTTCCAGCCGCCGCGGTTCATCGCGCCCTTGTTCAGCGGCGCGAAGCTGATGCCGTCGAGTTTGCCGGCGATGGCGAGGTCGATCATGAACTTGAGGGTGTCGCCTGCGAGTTTGCCGGCTTCGTCCGAGGAGATGCCCTGCGGGTATTTGGCGGGATCGGTATCGCCGAGATCGATCAACGGGTAATCCTTGCGCGGCCACTGGATCTCGTCGATGTTCTTGCAGACGCTGTAGTCGAATTTGACGCCGGCGTTGCGCATGCCGAGTTCGAGCACGCGGCGGTCGCCGATGATGATGGTTTGCGCGCAGGCGGCGGGTTTGCCCGAGGCCAGCAGTTTGGCGGCGATTTCCGGGCCGATCCCGGTGACGTCGCCGAGCATGAATCCGATGCGGGGTAGTGTGTTCATGAGTTCTCCAGTGGGGCGTGATTCTATTCTATTTTTTTGTTTTGACCGTGCTTTTGCGGCGGGGTGCGATGGCGAGCAGGCGCGTCAGTTCACGCGTGCTTTTCAGTTGCTCCAGCTTGAACACGATATCGATGACTTTCTCGATATTGGCTTTGGGCAGACCACCCCAGGCCGCGCATTCCCGGAACTTGTCGGCGACTTCGTCATCACTCATCGGATTGGCCGGACTGCCTTTGCCAAAATCGGCGCGGGCGCTGACGGTGCGGCCATCGGCAAGTTCGATGTCGATGATCGTGGTCATTTTTTCGTAACCGGCGGCTTCGGCCACGGGATGTACGCCGAATTCGATTTTTTTCATCATGCGCCGTACGTCGGCGCGATTGACCACGGCGTCGGTGAACTGGGCGAGGCCGGCGCGGCGTTCCAGCAGCAGGATGGCCATGCAGAATTCCATGCTGAACTTGGCCTGCAGCTCGTTTTTCGGGCTGCGGTGGATCAGCGTGTTGGGCATGTGGCGGTTGGTGCCGATGCGTGCGCGGATGACCTGCGACGGGCGGATGTCGTGCTGCAGGATCAGCTCCAGCATTGCGCCCATGCCCGGGTGTGTCAGCGAGCCGCTGGGATGCGGTTTGATCGATACACCGGGCATCGCAAAGGTCCAGGGTTTGCCGAGCTTGCCGTGGATCGCGGCGGCGTCATAACCGCCGCCGGCGGCGTTGAAGAATCCACGCTTCGCTTCGAGCGCGTTCGGCGCAGCCGTCCAGCCGAGTTGGATCAGCTCTGCCGCCATCACACCGGATTCCGCCGATCGGCCCGGGTGAAAGGGTTTGGTCATGGTGCCGAAGTTTTCGCGCAGGCCGGCGGCCTGGCTGGCGCCGAGGCTCAGGGCCTGCGCGGTCTGGTTCACATCAAGTCCAAGCAGTCGCGCCGCGCCTGCGGCGGCGCCGATCACGCCCAGCGTTGCGGTGGAATGAAATCCATCCGAGTAATGCCGCGGGTTGATTGCTTCAGCCAGTTTGGTTTCGACTTCAACGGCGATCTGATAAGCGGTCAGAAGTTCAAGACCGGAGCGGTTGTCGCGCTCGGTCAATGCCAGCACCGCGGGCAGCGCCGGGGCCGTGGGGTGGGTGAGCAGGCCGTAGACGCGGTCGCTGGCGACGGCCAGCTGGGTGTCATCGTAATCGTCGGCGTGGATGGCGATGCCGTTGGCGAAGGCGGCGAAACGCGGCGGCACTTTGATCGCGGTGCCGATCACCGTGGCGCCGCGGTCGAGCGGCACGCCAAGGGTTTTCAGATAGTTGCGCACGACATGGCCGGATTCGGCGGCATTGCCGGCCAGCGCGAGACCGAGACCGTCGAGCAACGAACGTTTGCCCAAGTGCATCACGTTGCGGGGAATGCGTGCCGGTTGCGTGCGCGTGACGAATCGGGCGACTTCGGCGGTGAGGGCAATTGTTTTGGTCATGATGATTTTCTGATCCGATTTGCGGTGCCGGATTATCGCATCCGATACGCCTTGCCGCCCCATCAGGCGCGGGTTAATCTCGCGACTCGTTTTTCCTGTTTTTACAAAGAAACCTTGCCATGAAAAATCCCATACGCGCCGCATTGCAACGGGGCGAAACCGTTACCGGCCTGATCCTGTTCAGTGGCAGTCCGATGATCACCGAACTGGCCGCTGCTGCCGGCATCGACTTTGTCATCATCGACATGGAACACAGCGCGCTGGATTTCGACACCTGCGCCCATGTGGTTCGCGCCGCCGACGCTGCGGGCATCACGCCCTTCGTGCGCATCGCCGACGTCGAACGCACGCTGATCCTCAAGCTGATGAATATGGGCGTCGCCGGCATTGCCATATCGCATGCGACGACGGAGAACTGCGCGAAGGCGCTGGATTACGCACGTTACGCGCCGGAAGGTGAGCGCGGCGCCTGTGCGATCGTGCGTTCGGCTGGTTATTCGCCGGGCGACTGGAATGCCCATGTGCGCAAATCCAATGACGAGATGATGGTGATCCCGCTGATCGAGGACACGCCGACACTGCAGAATTTTGAGGCGATGGCGGCGATGCCCGGACTGGACGTGTTTTTCATCGGGCCGACGGACCTGTCGATCGCACTGGGCGTGCCGCATGCGACTTTCGATGAGCCGAAAATGGCGTCTGCGCTGGAGAAGGTCGTGGCTGCCGCCCGCAAACATGGCAAATACGTGATGACCACCATCGGCAACAAGCCGGACCCGGTCTACGGAAAATCGGTGCGTGACCGCGGCGTGCAGGCGGTAGTGCTGGGCACCGACGGCCATCTGTTCCTCGATGTCTGCAAACGCCTCAACACCGTCAAACAACCCTGAACACGGAGCATCCAACGCTGTGGCCAAGAAACTGATCATCACCGTTCGCGTCAATGAATACATGTCGCGCGACGTCAACAAAAACGTGCCGTTCACGCCTGAAGAAATTGCGGAGACCGCGGCGGAATGCCGCGCGGCCGGCGCCTCGATCATTCATTTTCATGCGCGAAAGCCCGATGGCGGCAAATGCCATGAGCCCGAGGTCTATGCTGAGATCGTCGCCAAAATCCGTGAGAAGACCGACATCCTGATTGATTCGACGCTGGGCCAGATTACCGTCAACGAAGACGAGAACCGCCTCGCGCATATCAAGCTGATGGGCCAGAAAAGCAGCACGCGCCCGGATTTCGCTGCAGTGGACACCGGCAGCAGCAATATCGATGCCTATGATCCGGTGCAGAAAAAATTCCTGACCACCAACAAGATCTACAAGAACAGTACCGAGACCTGCCTGTTCCTCGCCAAAGGCATGACCGATGCCGGCGTGAAGCCGCATCTGTCGGTATGGGCAGTGCCTTTCGTGCGCATGGTCGATGCCTTCCTCGACATGGGGGCGATCAAGGAGCCGGCCTATGTGCAGTGTGTGCTGGCCGAGGGCGGTATTGTCGGCGCGCATCCCTGCACGACGCGCGGGCTGGAGGCGCTGATCGATTTCCTGCCGCCGCAGCGGCGCATCGAATGGACGGTAGCGTGCAAGGAGGGAAACCTCTTCAACGTCGCCTCGACCGCGCTGGACCGCAACGGCCATCTCGCACCGGGCATCGGCGACTATCCCTACCCGGAGCTGGGCTGTCCGACCAATGCGGAACTGGTGCGCCGCTTTGCCGAACTCGGGCGTGCGGTAGGCCGTGAGCCGACGACCACGGATGAGGCGCGGGTGCTGCTGGGTATCGGGAAATAACGTAAGGGACGTCGGCGGCTGTTTATTGCGGTAATCTTCAGTTCACAACAACAAGGGGTGCAGCCACCGGCTGATGCCCCGGCAGTTCTACATAACCGGCAAGGCTTGCGCCGATGCCGCTGATCGGAGGGGATATGCGTAACAAAGCTTGCGGCATTGCCGCTGTTGCATTGGTTGCGGTACTTCAGGGGTGTGCGTCTGCGCCGTCATCCGGCGGCGCGGGTCCGGTGGTCACCACGGATCATTTTGTGCCGCATGTGTCGACGCTGCAGCCGATCAAGGGGCAGAAGGTCGGCTTGTTCGTGCGCCAGTTGTCACAGGGCGCACAGGGCGGCGACATGAAAGGCCGCGTGGTCCTGTTTGTGCACGGCGCGACGGTGCCGTCGGTGCCTGACTTCGCGCTCGAATATCAGGACTACAACTGGATGGAGTATCTGGCGCGCGCGGGGTTCAACACCTACACCATGGATCTGTCGGGTTACGGCGGTTCGCCGCGGCCGATGATGGATGACCCCTGCAATGTCAATCCGAAGCAGCAGAACCTGGTCACCGGAAAGCCGCTGAAAGCCAACTGCGCGGCGAATCATCTTTTTGAATTCAACACCATCCGCGATGACTGGGCGGAAATGGATGCGGTGGTGGACCATTTGCGCAAGGTCAACAAGGTGGATCGCATCCACATCATCGGCTGGTCAGCCGGCGGTCCGCGGGTCGGCGGTTATGTCTCGCAGAATCCGGCGAAGATTGATCGCGTGATGCTGTATGCCCCGAGCCCTGTAATCAAGGGACCGATTCCCGATAAGCCGGCCGCCGGATTCCCCGTGCAGCTGCAGACCCGCGATGACATGGAACGGCTGCGCTGGGATCCCGATGTGCGTTGCCCGGGGCAGGTGGAGCCCGGCGCGCGCGATGCGGTGTGGAAGTCGATCATGCAATGGGACCGCATCGGCGAGAGCTGGGGTAAGGACGGCGCGATGCGCGGGCGCGTGGCGACCAATTTCGGCTGGACGGAGGAGCTGTCACGAAAG
>JBIIZE010000349.1:0-3086 GCA_044346435.1 Burkholderiales bacterium | reverse complement strand
GACTTTTGTCGGTCCGCTGCCGGATGAATTCCAGATGAAAACCGTTTATACCGCGGGCATCGCCGCGCGCGGGGCGCAACCGGAGCTGGCGCGGGACTTCATCCGCCGGCTGACCGCGCCGGAGTTCCAGCCGCAGTTGCGTGCCGCCGGTTACGAAATCGATTGACGGGGATGCCTGTGGCACAGCAATCCTGGTTTTTGAAGGGTGATGTCGTATCGGGTGCGGTTCTCGCCGCGCTGGGTGTCTACATCATTTCGGAAGCACGTCAGTGGAACTACGTCGGACCCGAGGGTCCCGGACCGGGATTCTTTCCGCTGTGGTACGGCATTGCAATGGTGGTGTTGTCGCTATGGCTGGTGGTCGTTTCAGCGGTTCGTCCCGCTGCACGTGGCGCGAAAGTCGACTGGACGGGCGTCGGCCGCGCAATGCTGGTGTGGGGGGTATTCGCGATCTGTACCGCATTGCTGAAACCGCTGGGCTTTCTCACCGTGCTGGCGCTGCTGACCCTGTTCATCGTTGCGGTGATGTACGGCAAGTCCCTGAAAATCGCCTGTGCGGCCGCTGCAGGCAATGCCCTTGGTTTTTACCTGGTGTTTTCACTGGCGCTGAATGTCGGCCTGCCGGTGGGACCGCTGGGTTTCTGAGCTGAATCATGGACGTATTAGCCAATCTCGGTCACGGCTTCATTGTTGCGCTGGAACCGCTGAACCTGTTCTGGTGTTTTGCGGGTGTCTTCCTCGGCACCGTGGTCGGCGTGATGCCGGGCCTCGGACCGGCGGCGACCATCGCGATGCTGCTGCCGCTGACCTTCAAGATGCCGCCGACCAGCGCGCTGATCATGCTCGCCGGCATTTATTACGGCGCCAAATATGGCGGCTCGACGACGGCCATTCTGCTTAATGTGCCGGGCGAATCGGCGTCGGTGGTGACCTGTCTTGATGGTTATCAGATGGCGCGCAAGGGGCGTGCAGGGGCAGCGTTGGGCATTGCCGCTATTGCATCGTTTATTGCCGGCACCGTCGGCGTGGTGGCGCTGATGCTGGTGGCGCCGCCGCTGGCCAAATTCGGGCTGGCCTTCAGCTCACCGGAATATTTTGCGCTGATGGCGCTGGGTCTCGCGATGGTGGTGCTGTTGGCCGGCGAGTCGCTGGTCAAGGCGCTGCTGGCGATGCTGGTCGGTCTGTGGATTGCCGGCATGGGCATCGACCTGTTCAGCGATGCCTCGCGCTTCACGTTCGGTAACAGCGAAATGCTTGATGGCGTGGATTTTGTCATCGTCGCCATCGGCGTGTTTGCCTTGAGCGAAGTGTTCGCCAATATGGAACGGCGCGAAGAAGGCACGATGCTGCCGGTGCCCAAGGGTCTGCGCAACCTGCTGCCGACCATGGCGGAACTCAAGGCCTGCCGTTTCGCCTTCCTCAACGGTTCCGTGGTCGGCTTCATCATCGGGGTGCTGCCCGGCGCGGGTTCGACCATTGCCTCGTTCATTTCTTATGGTCTGGAAAAAGCCGTCTCCAAACATCCGGAGAAATTCGGCACCGGTGTTCCTGAGGGTGTTGCCGCGCCGGAAGGGGCCAATAACTCGGAGACCGGCGGTGCACTGGTGCCCTTGCTGACATTGGGTATTCCCGGTTCGGGCACCACGGCGATCCTGCTGGCCGCCTTTGTGTTGTGGGGACTGAAGCCGGGACCGTTGATGATCCAGGACAATCCGGAACTGTTCTGGGGGCTGGTGGCGAGCATGTATGTCGGCAACGTCATGCTGCTGGTGCTCAACCTGCCGCTGATTCCGCTGTTTGCACAGATCCTCAAGCTGCCGTCCTATCTGCTGTATCCGATCATCCTCGGCATTTCACTGGTCGGGGTTTACACCGTGTCGGGCAGCCTGTTCGACTGTTACATGCTGGCGGCTTTCGGCCTGCTGGGTTATCTGATGCGGCGTCTGGATTATCCGTCGGCGCCGCTGATCCTCGGTCTGGTGCTGGGCGACTCGATGGAGCGCGCGCTGCGCCAGTCGCTGATGATGTCTCAGGGGGACCTGTCGATCCTGGTGTCTAGACCGATTTCCGCGACAATGTTAATTTTGACTGTATTGCTGCTGATCATGCCGCTGTTCCGCAAATTCAATTCCTGGCGGGTCAGGGCGATCGAAGAAAACGGCTGAGCGATTTTTAATTCGGCTGAACATTCAACGGCTGACAATGCCGTTTAATCCACGAGGAGAAATGACATGAAATTACGCACATCCATCGTTATGGCCGCCTGCGCGGCGGCTCTGGCGGCAGGACCCGCATGGGCGCAGTTCAAGCCGACCAAGCCGGTCGAAATCGTCGTGCATACCGGTCCCGGCGGCGGCGCCGACGTGCTGGCGCGTTTCATGACCCAGCTCATCGAAAAGGAAAATCTGGCGCCGGTGCGTTTCCAGGTCAACAACCGTGATGGCGGCGGCGGCCTGCGCGCGATGGCCTACGTTGCCGAGAAAAAAGGCGATACGCACACCATCGCCATTTTCACCGGCAACTGGCTGACCAATCCGCTGATTCGCGCCGAAGCCAAGTTCACCGTCAAGGACATGCTGCCCGTCGCACGTCTGGTGCTGGAGCCGGCGGTGATTGCCGTCAAGGCGGACTCGCCGTTCAAAACGCTGAAGGAATTTATCGACGCCGCGAAAAAAGCGCCGGGTACGCTGAAACAGTCGGGCGGTTCACAAACCAGCCGTGACAACGTGGTGCGCCAGCTGCTGATGAAGGAAACCGGTGCGAACTGGGCCTATATTTCCTTCCCGGGCGGTGGCGAGCGTATTGCCGCGCTGCTCGGCGGCCACGTCAACATGATGGTGATCGAGCCGCAGGAAGCCGGTGAACACATCAAGGCCGGCGGCATGCGTGTGATCGCCCAGGTTGCCGACAAGCGCCTGTCGGCCTACCCGAACATTCCGACCATCAAGGAAGCGGGCTTCAACATTCCCAATGTGCCGCAGGTGCGCGGCGTGGTCATGCCCTCCGGCGTGTCCCCCGATGTGGTGGCTTATTACGAAGACCTGTTCCAGCGCATGGTGAAAACCCCGACCTGCCGAAAGTATCTG
>JBIIZE010000348.1:0-3093 GCA_044346435.1 Burkholderiales bacterium | reverse complement strand
GATGACATTTATTTCCCGCCTTCGGAATGGCTTCCATTTGCCATCCGCACCGGCATGGCCGGTGCCATTGAAGAGATTGCCATTGAGCAATGTGTGCAGATGGCAGAAACGGCATCAGAACCGATCGCCCTGAGATTGAGTGAACCCACCTTGCGTGACGCATCCGTTCTCGCTCATCTGGTCGGTCTGCTCAGCAACGCGCCGGCAGCGGCGAGCCGGTTGTATATCGAAATTCCGGAAAGCCTGGTATTCAAGGATCCGGAATTCGGTATCGATCTTGGCAGGACGCTGCGGCGCACCGGGGCGCGCACCGGACTGGCCGACGCGGGCGTCTACTTCTCGCGGATACCTTCAATACCCTCGCTGCAACTCGATCACATCAAAGTCGCGGCCAGCCTGTCGGTGGCGCGCAGTGCTGCAGAACAGGCTTATCTGGCCGGAATTGTTTCAATGGCGCACGGGATGGGCATCAAAGCCTTCCTGTGCAGCTCGCCGGAAACCGATGCGAAGCCCGCAGTGGAGACTTCCGGCGCCGATGGCATAGTCAGCACCCGCGGTAATGCGTGATGCGATTGAACACATCACGCAAACACGGGCTGCTTAGCGTCCGGACTCGCTGATGATGAACCACTCATTGCCGATTTTCTGCCAGATCAGCACTTTCTCGCCCTGATCTACCAGCGCACCGGATTCATAACGCTGCTGGAAGCGGGACTCGATCTGGTCGGCAGCAAGCGTTTTGGTCTGGATATCGGTCAGCGTCACCGCAATCGGGTCCTTGGTGGCGAGACGGCGCGTGCGCTGGCTCCGCCAAACTTCCCGCGTTGTGGTTACCGGCTTGAAGGCGTCGCCGTAATACTCGAAATAACGGTCTGCGGACTTCGACGACCATGCCGAGGCCCAGGCCAGGAGTCGCGCGACCACCAGATCTTCCGGCTTTAACGAGGGTGCCGTTTGTACCGGCTTGATCAGGGAGGCGGCTGGCTCCGATGCCACCGCTACCGGCATGGTGCTTCTCGCTTTTGCATCCAGCGCGGCTTTGTCGATGGAAGGCTGTGCCACCGCCTCCGGCGGACAACGTTCGACGGAATCGTCTCCCGCAACCCAACCCGCCACACCCGGAATTTCACCGGTATCCATGCGCGACAACCCCAGTTGCGGCAACAAGCCGCCAGTGGCGTTGTGTACCCGGGCATAGGCGATTTCACGGTCATAGGTGGCGTTGATCAGTGCGCGCTTCGCCTGATACAACTCGTTTTCTGAATTCAGCAGATCCAGCAGGGAGCGCTGACCGATGTCGAATTGCTTGCGATAGGCATCACGCGCCTTTTCGGTGGCCTGCACCTGAAGCGTCAGATATTTGATCTGCTCGACCAGCTTGCCGGCATCGTTGTAGGCAATGCTCAAGGTTTGACGCACGTCGCGGCAGGACTTGTCGCGCAAATCCTTGGCATTGTTCAGCGCATTGGCAAACTGACGCACGCGCGCCATGTCGGATCCGCCATTGAACAGGTTCCAGCTCAACACCAGTTCCGCCACATTGCTCGATTTGGCGCCGAGTGAACCGTCGAGATTGCGGCCATTGGAATCGCGCAGGCGTGCTTCGAGTTTGGGCTGGAAAGCGCTGCGGCGCACATCCAGCTGCGCCTGCACCGCGCGCACGTTTTCCGTCGAGGCAATGATTCCGGCCTGACGCAGCAACGCCAGCTTGACTGCTTCTTCGCGACTCGCCGGAAAACCGGCCGCCGGAAACGGCGCCGCCGGCAGTTGCAATGCCGGCGACTCGCCGATGATGCGCTGGAACCGCGCTGTGACGTCGTGCAGGTTGGAGGTTTCGTTGATCAGATTGCTGTCTGCCAGTGCCAGACGCGCGGCAGCCTGCTCCATATCTACGCCGCGCCCGACGCCTGACTTGAAACGCTGCTCGATCTGGTCGAAGGTCTGCTTGTGCTGGATGTAGTTCAATTCAGCGATCACCACCAGTTCGCGGAATCGCTGTACATCGTAATAAGCGCGCGCGGATTCCAGCGCTATGATTTCGGAGGCTTCGATGAATTCGAAGAAACGCACCAGGGAACCATGCCCCAGCCTGCGCACCTCGTTATAGGTCGCGAGTCCGTCCCACAGAATCTGATTCAGTTCCAGCCCGACGCCGTTGCGTGTGAAATCCTGATTACCGGTTGTGGCAATGGTCGACTCCGAGCTTTGCCGGCCGGTGTTGGCCAGCAAGTCCAGCCGCGGGTAATAAGCGCCCCGGGCCACATCGATCTCATCAAGAGATGCACGCAAGGCATTGTAACGGGCAGTGACCTCCGGATTGTTGACCACCGCTTTTTGCGCATAGGACTTCAGATCCTGAGCAGCCGCCGGCAGGCCGGCACCGGCCATCACCGTGACCGCCAGTGTCACCGCGCGACACAGCGCACGGGGTTTAAATAAAATATCCATAAAATCAATCACTTATAAATTTACTTCGGAATAAGCGCTACAGCCATCAGTCGACAATCAACTTGTTGTCATCCAGGAGTTTCTGGATGATGGCCTGATCGTTGGCATAACCGGTGACCAGGTCGATGCCGCTCAAGGTAATGGTCTGGTCTTCCCTGGCAGCAACATAACCACCGCTGAATCCGCCGGTCGAGCTTACATGTACAACGGTATCGGCACCGGAGAGCTCAAAACTGAGGAAGCGGTTGAGGTTGCCGGTGCCAACCGCATGATCTTCGCCCTGCAGCAGGTCGCGCAGATCCAGCACATCACCGCCGGATCCCGCAGTGCCAGCACCAAAACTGTTGATAGTGTCCGTCGCCGGGGAGCCTTCGGTCCCGCGGTCGCCGAGCTCCCAGCGGAACACGTCGGAAACACCGTCTGCAGCGCCGCCGTTCAGGGTGTCGTTACCTGCTCCGCCCAGCAGAATGTCGGCGCCGGCGCCACCATCAAGCGTGTCCGCACCTCCACCACCTTCAAGACGATCCGCGCCCAAACCGCCGTTCAGCGTATCCGCCCCGGCATTGCCGCGCAGGATATCGTTGCCGTCATTGCCGTTCAGCGTATCGTCACCATCACCACCGGCCAGGGTGTCGTTGTCGTTGC
>JBIIZE010000030.1:0-11700 GCA_044346435.1 Burkholderiales bacterium | reverse complement strand
GTCGCTGCTTACGGGCTGATCCTGCCGCAACCGGTGCTCGATCTGCCGCGCCTGGGCTGTCTGAATATTCATGCCTCACTGCTGCCGCGCTGGCGAGGCGCAGCGCCGATCCAGCGCGCCATTCTCGCCGACGATCGTGAAACCGGGGTCACCATCATGCAGATGGATGCCGGACTCGACACCGGTGCGATGCTGCTGAAGCAAGCGATCCCGATAGCCGGGGATGACAACGCGCAGACACTGCACGACAAACTGGCCGCAGTGGGCGCGCAACTGATCGTGCAAGCCCTGCATGAAAAACCCGCAGCGGTAGCGCAGGATCCGGCGCAGGCCAGCTACGCGGCAAAAATCACCAAGGCCGAGGCGCGAATTGATTGGGCCCGTCCCGCCGCGGAACTGGCCCGCGCCATCCGCGCTTACAACCCGATGCCCGGCGCTTACACCGGCTGGCAGGGACAGCCGCTGAAGCTGTGGCGTGCTGAAGCGGTTACGGCGGCACCTGGCGTTCCCGGCACTGTATTGCACGCAGACGCGCAGGGTATTGTCGTCGCCGCAGGAGAGGGCGCGTTGCGGTTGCACGAACTGCAGCGCGCCGGCAGCAAACGTCTCGCCGCGCAAGCGTTTCTTGCCGGCGCCAACCTTCATCCGGGCGACCGCCTGGATGTCTAAACCGCACAGGATGCCCTGAATATGGAACGCACCCAGTGCCTGGCTGCTCATGTCGTCGGTCGCGTACTTGCCGGTCGCAGCCTTGATTCCGAACTTACCGCCGTGTGGCGACAACAGTCCGAGTTGAGCCCGCAGCAGCGCGGCGCCGTGCAGGACGTCGCCTATGGCACGCTGCGCCATCTCGGTTATGTTGACGCTGCAATCGATCGCCTGCTGTCCCGGCCGTTGACCGATCTGCCGGTGCGCAACCTGTTGCAGGTCACGCTGTACCAGCTGATGCATACCAAGGCACATTCTTATGCGATCGTGAATCACGCGGTTCCCGCTGCAGCCCGGCTCGGATTTCCCAAGGCGCAGGGTCTGGTCAATGCGGTGTTGCGCAATTTCCTGCGTCGCCGCGATGAACTTGATGCGGCAATCAAGGCGACCGATCTCGGCCGGTATTCCTACCCGCAATGGTGGATCGATCGGGTTGCCGCGGAATATCCCGAAGGCTGGCGTGAAATTCTTGAAGCCGGTAACGCAAGGCCGCCACTGACCCTCCGGGTAAATCGCCGCAAGATTGCCCGTGACGATTACCTTGAAATATTGCGACTGCAGGATATTGCCGCACACGCCGTCGGCCGCCAGGGCATCGTCATTGAAAAACCACGGCCGGTTTCGCTGCTGCCGGGATTCGCCGACGGCCAGGTCTCGGTGCAGGATGCCGGCGCCCAGTTTGCGGCAGAACTGCTCGATGTGGCCGACGGCATGCGTGTGCTGGATGCCTGCGCGGCCCCGGGCGGCAAATCAGCGCATCTGCTGGAACTGGCCGATATCGATCTGACGGCCGCTGACATTGATGCCCAGCGGTTGCAGCGGGTCAGTGAAAACCTGACCCGCCTGTCGCGGAATGCCAAATTGCTGCAGGCGGACGCCAGCAATATTGCGGCTTGGGCCAACGCAGGCCTTTTCGATCGTATCCTCGCCGATGTGCCGTGCACAGCGTCGGGCGTGGTGCGCCGTCATCCGGACATCAAATGGCTGCGCCAACCCGCCGACATTGCCGCCATGGGCAAGCGCCAGGCACTGATTCTCGACACGCTTTGGCAGTTACTCGGCAGAGGTGGTAAATTGCTGTATGCGACTTGCTCCGTTTTCAGTGCAGAGAATGGCCTGCAGGTCGAGCAGTTCATGGCCCGGCATGCCGATGCCCGGCAAATCGCCGTGTCACTTTCCACCGAAGGCTTGAGACAAAGCCACGGTCAACTTTTTCCTGACGCCGCGCATGATGGTTTTTTCTACGCCCTTCTGGAAAAAGATTGACGCGCCAGCGCAAAGATTGCGCTTGGTCGCGCCGCTATTGCGCTTAGCCGAGGTACGGCTGCACTTCGCGGCGTTTTTGCTCGCGTTGTTCCTTTTTATTCCGGGCGTACAGGCGGCGCAATCACACGGTATCGAAGTGCGGCGCGCGGTTGTCGCTCCGGTCGAAGACGCCTATGTGCTGGATGCCGACATTGACATCGTACTGTCGGCCCCGCTGGAGGATGCGCTGAACAAGGGCATCCCCCTGTATTTCCAGCTCGAATTTGAGATGGTGCGGTCGCGCTGGTACTGGTTCAACGACAAAGCGGTGACCCTCCAGCAGCAATACCGCCTGTCCTACAACGCACTGACACGGCAGTACCGTATCGGTGTCGGGGCTTTTTACCAGAATTTTGTCACGCTGAATGAGGCCCTCCAGTTTCTCAGTCGAGTGCGTCGGCGGGAAGAGCTGGAGTCCGGAGCGCTGAACAAAGGATCGATCTACACGGCGGGTTTGCGGCTTCGGCTTGATACCACGCAGTTGCCGCGCCCGTTCAATCTGAATGCGCTGGGCTCGCGTGAATGGAGCCTGGGCTCCGACTGGTATCGCTGGACGGTTACGCCATGAATACGGCTGCCGCCTGACTGCCCCGCATCGGCGCCGTGATGCGTTACCTGCTGCTGGTTTGCGTCGGCCTGGGTGTGGCCGCGGTGTTTCTGCTGGCTTCGGTCAGTACCAACACGGCGTTGTTTTCCGAGTATTACCCGATCCTGCTCGGGGTCAACCTGGTGATCGCCGTGCTGCTGGCGGCAATGGTGACTTATCAGCTGGTCAGCCTGCGCCAGAAACTGAAGGCCGGCGTCTTCGGTGCAAAACTGACGCTGCGTCTGGTGATGCTGTTCGGATTGATGGCCGTATTGCCGGGCGCGCTGATCTACGGCGTTTCGGTACAGTTTGTTTCGCAGAGCATCGAATCCTGGTTTGAAGTGCGTCTCGACAGCGCTTTGGAAAGCGGCCTGAACCTGGCAATCTTGATGGCCGACTGAAAGAATTAAGCGCCAAGGCAGAAAGAATGGCGTTGACGCTGTCGACACGCCCCTCCTCGGAACATGTCACCGCACTGAACGCACTGCGCGAACAGGCCGCAGTCGATGAAGCCGCGTTGTTTACGATTCGCGGCAAAGTACTGGCATTTACCGGGAACGAATTGAGCGGCATCGCGCCGGAAGCACCGAGTCCGGCAGCAATGCGCCAGATCCGTTTGCAGCGGGCTTACAGTGCCATTGAATCCGTGCCTGAGCGAGGCCTTTATCTGCGCGTGCTTGCCCCGGTGGATGTGGTGTCGCTGACGGAAGATGCGCGGGTGCTGCAGCTGCTGCAGGCAGTGCCGGCGCAGCTGGCGCATGATGCCGAGGTCGTGCAATCCGGGTATCGCGAATATCAGGAGTTGCAGCTTTCGAGGCGCGGCCTCAAACGTCTTTACGCAATCACATTGACGCTGACACTGCTGCTGGCAATGCTGTCCTCGCTGGGCCTGGCTTTTGTGCTGTCCAACCGGTTGTCCGCGCCGCTGAGCGCGCTGGTCGAAGGCACCCGCGCGGTGGCTCAGGGCGACTTCAGTCGCCGCGCCGCGGTAGCCAGTCGCGATGAACTGGGCCAGCTAACGCAGTCATTCAACAGCATGACGCTGCAACTTGCCGAAGCGCAATCGCGGGTTGAACGCAACCAGGCACAGCTGGCCCATGCCAAAACCTATCTGGAAAGCGTACTCGCCCACCTGTCGGCGGGTGTGCTGACCTTCGATGTGTCGATGCGTCTGCGCTCGGCGAATCCCAGCGCCGCGCAGATCCTCGGTGTTGACAGTGCTGGGTTGATTGGCAGCAGCGTGCACGAATGGCCCGGTCGGGAGGCTTCCTTTGCGTCGCTGGCCCAGGCGTTGGCCGAAGCGTTTGAAGGCGCCGTCGGCACCGAATGGCAGCGGCAGGTTGAACGTGAACTGAAGGACGGCACACAGGTGCTGTTGCTGCGGGCCACGCGTTTCGGCGAAGCGGAGAATGCCGGCCTGATTGTTGTGTTCGACGATGTCACCCACCTGCTGCAGGCGCAGCGCGATGCCGCATGGGCGGAAGTGGCGCGGCGGCTGGCCCATGAAATCAAGAATCCGCTGACGCCGATCCAGCTATCTGCTGAACGGCTGCAGCTGAAACTGGAGCCCAAGCTGGAAACGGCAGATGCCGAAATCCTTGCGCGTTCCACCCAGACCATCGTTAATCAGGTGGCCGCGCTCAAGCGCATGGTCGATGCCTTCAGCCAGTACGCGCGTACGCCCGAACCCGCGATGCGCGTCCTCGACCTCAACGGGCTGATCCGCGAAGTGCTCGCGCTGTACGAATCCCTGGGTTCCAGCATGAAACTGGATCTCGCCGGCAATCTGCCGGCGGTGCAGGGCGATGCGACGCAGCTGCGCCAGGTCATTCACAATCTGCTGCAGAACGCGCAGGATGCGCTGGGTGGTGCCGAAGCGCCGCGTATTGAAATCGCGACCGCGGTACGCGACGGCCGCGCCGAGTTTTCGGTTACCGACAACGGCACCGGATTCCCGGAGCACCTGATGAAACGGGCATTCGAACCCTACGTCACCACCAAGCCACGCGGTACCGGCCTCGGCCTGTCCATCGTACGCAAAATCGTCGAAGAACATCACGGCGAAGTCACCATCACCAATGTTGCGCCCCACGGCGCACGCATTGCCATCGTGTTGCCTCCAGCGGTCAGCAACGCCGGCACACGCACCGCGGCATGAACCTGTAGAAACCGACCATGCGACAGATACTGGTAGTAGACGACGAAATCGGCATCCGCGAACTGCTCTCGGAAATTCTTTCCGACGAGGGTTACGACGTGCAGCTCGCGGAAAACGCCGGTGCCGCACGTGCCTTCCGCACGCAGAACCGCCCGGATCTGGTGCTGCTCGACATCTGGATGCCGGATACCGACGGCATCACGCTGCTCAAGGAATGGGCGAGCACCGGCCAGCTGACGATGCCGGTGGTGATGATGTCCGGTCACGGCACCATTGATACCGCAGTCGAAGCCACCCGGATCGGCGCCTATGATTTCCTCGAGAAACCCATCGCGCTGCAGAAACTGTTGTCCACTGTCGGCAAGGCCATCACCCGCGGCGAACAGCGGCCGCAGGCGGCGGCGCTGGGCATGCTCGGCCGCACGCCTGTGGTTCAGGAACTGAAACAGCGTCTCGAACGTATTGCGGCGAGCCGTTCCGCGGTGCTGATCCAGGGCGCCCCCGGTTGTGCTTTTGAAGCCTGTGCGCGCATTCTTCACACACCCAGCATGCCGTGGACGGTGGTCGAGCTTGGCGCACAGACCGTGGACGCGCCGCTCGACTTGCTTCAGGCCACGCGCGGCGGCACACTGCTGGTGCGCGACGTTGCCGAATTCAGCAAGCTGGAACAGCGCGGTCTGTTCGTCCTGCTGTCCCAGGCCGAGCGTTACAACGTCCGCGTGGTGTGCTGCGCGACCCGTCCGCTGTCCGAACAGATTGCCGCCGGGGCATTTGACGACCGGGTTTACCAGATCCTCGGCGCGACGACGATCCAGCTGCCGCGCCTGCGCGACCAGCGCGACGACATTCCCGAACTGGCTGCGGCGCTGCTCTCCGACATGGTCGAGCAGAAGCAGGTACCGTCGCGGCATTTCAGCACCGCCGCGCTCAATGCGCTGCGCAACTATGAATGGCCGGGCAATCTGTCGGAACTGCGCAGCGTCGTGCAGACGCTGGCCAATACCGCTGCCGGCGAACAGATTTCGCTGGAGGAAACCCAGCGCGCCGTGCCGCAGTCGCCGACACCGGGCGCCGAGGCAGTACTCCAGCTCGATGCGCCGCTGCGCGACGCCCGCGATGCCTTTGAACGTATTTATTTTGAGTACCACCTGGCCCGGGAGGGCGGCAATATCAGTCGCGTAGCGGATGTCGTAGGCCTTGAGCGTACACATTTGTATCGCAAGCTCAAGCACTTGGGCATCAAGACCTCGCGCAAGAACGACGACTAGGAAATGTGCGGCCAAACCGGCCGCACCGCGTCTGCCGCCCTCGCGCGGCCATGGGTTCAGCCGTTATAATCAGGGCTTTTCCGCCCCGCCATTCCACACCAGGATTGCAAGCCATGAGTTCCCGACCCGAGTTGGCGAACGCGCTGCGCGCGTTGGCTATGGACGCTGTGCAGCAGGCCAACTCCGGCCACCCCGGCATGCCCATGGGCATGGCGGAAATCGCCGAAGCCCTGTGGCACCGCCACCTGCGCCACAACCCCGCCAATCCGCAATGGGCCAACCGCGACCGTTTTGTGCTGTCGAACGGCCACGGTTCGATGCTGCTTTATGCGCTCTTACACCTCACCGGCTACGACCTGCCGATGGAAGAGCTGAAAAACTTCCGTCAGCTGCACTCCAAGACCGCCGGTCATCCTGAACACGGTCTGGCCCCGGGCGTGGAAACCACTACGGGTCCGCTGGGCCAGGGCATCGCCAACGCCGTCGGCATGGCCATCGCCGAGCGCGTGCTCGCCGACAGCTTCAACCGCGACGGCCACGCCATCGTCGATCACCGCACCTATGTTTTCCTCGGCGACGGCTGCCTGATGGAGGGCATCTCGCACGAAGTCTGCGCGCTGGCCGGCACGCTCAAGCTGAACAAACTGATTGCCTTGTACGACGACAACGGAATCTCCATCGATTCCGAAAAAGGCAATATAAAACAATGGTTTACGGATAACACCCCGCAGCGGTTCGCGGCCTATGGCTGGAACGTCATTTATGGTGTGGACGGCCATGATGCCGATGCCGTCGATGAAGCAATCCGCAACGCGCAGCGCGAAACGTCGCGGCCGACGCTGATCTGCTGCAAGACCGTGATCGGCAAAGGTTCGCCGAAAAAACAGAACACCGGCGGCATACACGGCGCACCGCTGGGCGCAGAAGAAATCGCTGCCACCCGCGAAGCCATCGGCTGGACGCATGCGCCTTTCGAAATTCCCGAGGCCATCCGCGCCGAGTGGAACGCGCGCGAACGCGGCACTACCCAGGAAACCGAGTGGAACCAGCGCTTTGCCGCGTATGCCGCTGCGCATCCGGATCTCGCCGCCGAATTCAAGCGCCGCATGACCGGCGTACTGCCGGCGGGCTGGCCGGCGCAACGCGATGCCTTCTTCGCGCAGACCCTGCAGAAGGCGGAAACCATCGCCACGCGCAAAGCCTCGCAGAACGCGATTGAAGGTTTTGCCCCGGCGCTGCCGGAACTGATCGGCGGCTCGGCGGATCTCGCGGGTTCCAATCTGACGCTGTGGTCGGGTTCAAAAGGCGTCAGCGCAACCAGCGGCGGGAACTACATATATTTCGGCGTGCGCGAATTCGGCATGGCCGCAATCTGCAACGGCATTGCGCTGCACGGTGGCCTGATTCCCTACCACGCCACCTTCCTGGTGTTCTCGGATTACGCGCGTAATGCGCTGCGCATGGCGGCACTGATGAAGCAACGCGTAATTTGCGTATTCACCCATGACTCGATTGGCCTCGGTGAAGACGGTCCGACCCACCAGCCGGTGGAACATGCGGCAACGCTTCGCCTGCTGCCCAATATGAATGTCTGGCGGCCCTGCGACACCGTGGAAACCGCGGCAGCCTGGGCGAGTGCGATCGAGCGCAATGACGGTCCGAGCAGCCTGCTGCTGTCGCGGCAGAATCTGGCGTTCCAGAACCGCAGCAGCGAACAGGTCGCGTCGATTGCCCGCGGCGCCTATGTGTTGTCCGAGGCTTCCGGCGCGCCGCGCGCGGTGATCATGGCTACCGGCTCCGAAGTATCAATCGCGCTGGCCGCGCAGCAGGCTCTGGCTGCTGAAGGCATAGCGGTGCGTGTGGTATCGATGCCCTGCACCCAGCTGTTCGACAGCCAGGATGCCGCTTACCGTGATTCCGTATTGCCGCGCGGAGTGCCGCGGGTCGCTGTCGAAGCGGGCGTCACGGATTACTGGCGCAAATACGTCGGCCTTGAAGGCAAGGTCATCGGTATCGACCGTTACGGCGAATCAGCGCCGGCGGGTGATCTTTACAAATTTTTTGGCATCACCGGCGACGCCGTCGCCGCCGCAGTACGCAGCGTGCTGTAACTCATTTCATCAACGGATTTTTTGGGGGCGTCATGGCTATCAAGGTCGGCATCAACGGGTTTGGGCGTATCGGTCGGATGGTGTTTCGTGCAGCAGTGCAGGATTTTCCCGATATTGAAGTGGTTGGCATCAACGACCTGCTGGAGCCTGATTACCTTGCCTACATGCTGCGTCATGACTCGGTGCACGGCAAATTCAAGGGCGAGATCTCGGTCTCCGGCACCACGCTGATCGTCAACGGCAAAAAGATCCGCCTGACCGCGGTGAAGGATCCCGCCGAACTGAAATGGAATGAAATCGGCGCCGATATCGTTATCGAAGCCACCGGCCTTTTCCTCGACAAGGCTTCGGCGAGCAAACACCTCACCGCCGGCGCGAAAAAAGTCATCATGTCGGCGCCGTCGAAAGACGACACGCCGATGTTTGTGTTCGGCGTCAACGACAAGACCTACGCCGGACAGGACGTTATCTCCAACGCGTCGTGCACCACCAACTGCCTGGCGCCGGTCGCAAAAGTGCTGAACGACAAATGGGGCATCAAGCGCGGCCTGATGACCACGGTGCATGCCGCCACGGCAACGCAGAAAACCGTCGACGGCCCGTCGAACAAGGACTGGCGCGGCGGCCGCGGCATTCTCGAAAACATCATTCCGTCCTCGACCGGCGCCGCCAAGGCCGTCGGCGTGGTGATTCCGGAACTGAACAAAAAACTCACCGGCATGTCCTTCCGTGTGCCGACCTCAGATGTGTCGGTGGTCGATCTGACGGTTGAACTGAACAAGCCCGCGACCTACGCTGAAATCTGCGCTGAAATGAAAGCGCAATCGACCGGTGCCATGAAAGGTGTTCTCGGCTATACCGAGGAGAAAGTGGTCTCCACCGATTTCCGTGACGAAACCTGCACCTCGGTGTTTGACGCCGAAGCCGGCATCGCGCTCGACAGCACTTTCGTCAAAGTCGTGTCCTGGTACGACAATGAATGGGGTTATTCCAGCAAGACGCTGGAAATGGCACGGGTTGTCGCCAAGAAATAAGGGAACGGAACAGGCCTCATGAAGTTTCTGCGACTCAGCGAACTGCCGCTGGCCGGCAAGCGGGTGTTTATCCGTGCGGATCTCAACGTGCCGCAGGATGACGCCGGCAATATCACCGAAGACACGCGCATCCGCGCGACCATCCCCGGCATCAAACACGCGCTCGGCGCCGGTGCTGCGGTGATGGTGACTTCGCATCTCGGCCGGCCGACGGAAGGGTCGCTGCAGCCCGGCGACACGCTGGCGCCGATTGCGCAGCGCCTGTCCGAAATGCTCGGACAGCCGGTGCGCCTGGTGCAGGACTGGGTCGATGGCGGTTTCACCGTCAAACCCGGCGAAGTGGTGTTGCTGGAGAATTGCCGCGTCAACAAGGGCGAAAAGAAAAACGACGAAACCCTGGCGCGCAAGATGGCGGCGCTGTGCGACGTCTATGTGAATGACGCTTTCGGCACCGCGCACCGCGCCGAAGCCACGACTCATGGCATTGCGAAGTTTGCGCCGGTCGCCTGCGCCGGTCCGCTGATGGCGGCGGAACTCGATGCACTGGGCAAGGCGCTGGAAAAACCGGCGCGGCCGCTGCTGGCCATCGTCGCCGGCTCCAAAGTCTCCACCAAGCTGACCATTCTCAAATCGCTGGCGTCGAAAGTTGACCAGCTGATCGTCGGCGGCGGTATCGCCAATACCTTCATGCTGGCCACCGGCATGCGCATCGGTAAATCGCTGGCCGAACCTGATCTGGTCGGTGAAGCCCAGGCCATCATCGACATCATGAAATCGCGCGGCGCGCAGGTACCGCTGCCGGTCGATGTGGTGGTGGCTGATGAATTGTCTGCACTCGCCCGCGCCAATCCGATTGATGCCGCGGCAGTGCGTCCCGATGACCTGATTCTTGATGTCGGCGTAAAAACAGCACAGATCTTTGCCGATCTGATCGCCAAGGCCGGCACCATTGTCTGGAACGGCCCGGTTGGCGTGTTCGAATACGATCAGTTTGCCGGCGGCACCAAGGCCATCGCGCAGGCGATTGCCGCATCGAAGGCTTTTTCGATCGCCGGCGGCGGCGATACGCTGGCCGCAGTAGCCAAGTACAAGATTGCCGACAAGGTGTCCTATATTTCCACCGGCGGCGGTGCGTTCCTCGAATTTCTCGAGGGCAAGAAACTGCCGGCGGTCGAGGTGCTCGAGCAGCGCGCAGCATGACCGGAGCGCGCCGCCAGCCTCAAACTTCAGGGATGGGTAGCGCATGATCCGCAGGACTAAAGTCGTCGCCACGCTGGGCCCCGCGTCCAGCGATGCCAAAACACTGACCCGCATGATCGATGCCGGGCTCGACGTGGTGCGCATCAATTTTTCGCATGGATCCCCCGACGAACACCGCGCCCGGGTCAATCTGGTCCGCCAGCTGGCACGCAAAGCCGGCCGTGCGGTCGGCGTGCTGGTTGACCTTCAGGGTCCGAAGATCCGTGTCGGCAAGTTCAAGGACGGAAAAATCCATCTTGAACCCGGTGCGAAGTTTGTGCTCGACGCCGAATGCAAGCTGGGCGACCAGCATGTCGTCGGTCTCGATTACAAGAATCTGCCCAATGACGTGCACCCCGGCGACACGCTGCTGCTTGATGACGGGCGCGTCGTGCTTGGTGTGACCAATGTGCGCGGTGCGAAAATCACCACGGTGGTTGAGCAGGGTGGTCCCCTGTCCAACAACAAGGGCATCAACCGCAAGGGCGGTGGTCTGACCGCACCGGCGCTGACCGAAAAAGACAAGCAGGACATCAAGCTCGCCGCCGAACTGAAGGCGGATTTTCTGGCAGTGTCCTTTCCGCGCTCCGGTGACGATGTACGTTGGGCGCGCGACCTGTTCACCAAGGCCGGCGGCCACGGTCTGATCGTATCCAAGATCGAACGTGCGGAAGCGATTCCCGCGCTGGAAGAAATCCTCGACGCCTCCGACGCGATCATGGTGGCGCGCGGCGATCTCGCCGTTGAAGTCGGCGATGCCGCCGTGCCGGCGCTGCAAAAACGCATGATCCGCATGGCGCGCGAGAAGCAGAAGCTGACGATCACCGCGACCCAGATGATGGAGTCGATGATCAGCAGCCCGATTCCGACGCGCGCCGAAGTCTCCGATGTCGCCAACGCCGTGCTCGATGGCACCGACGCCGTGATGACATCTGCGGAAACGGCGGCCGGCAAATACCCGGCCGAAACCATCGCGGCGATGGTGCGCGTGTGCGTTGAAGTGGAAAAGGAAGACTTGCTGCAGCAGGACCGGCGCGGCGGCCCCGGGCAGACCGACGTCGAAAACGCAATTGCCCGTGCGACCGCATTCACCGCTTCCGGTTTGCCGATCAAGGCGGTGGCGGCGCTGACGCAAAGCGGACGCACCGCGCTGCTGATGTCGCGGATGGCGATTTCGGTGCCGATCTACGCGATGAGTTCCGTCATCGAAACCCGGCGCCGCGTCACATTGTTCCGCGGCGTGCACCCGGTGCGTTTCAAAGGCACCAGCAATCCGGAAAAAGCACTGCAT
>JBIIZE010000347.1:0-3111 GCA_044346435.1 Burkholderiales bacterium | reverse complement strand
AAAGTGCGCGTTCGGGAATCCGGCAGCCCGGAGCCGGTGCGCCGTCGTTGATCATTGCGCGGCGCTGCTTCACGACTTCGTCCAGCAGCGGCGGCCTGGCGATTGGCTTGAATGTTGCTTTACCGGACTGTGCCCCTATCCGGTTCACGGTATCTGAATACCAAACCTGATGCCTCGGCGGCGGCGCTTTCGGTTTGTTACGGATTGCCTGTCCTGCGGTGATGTGAGTGGGTGGAGCCGATTCACATAACCAGGAGTGCATCATGAAAATCACTTTCTTGCGGGTGGTCATTGTTATCGGATGGGTCGTTGCAAATTGCGGCGCCGGTTTTGCGCAGGGTTATCCTGATCGTGCGGTGCGTCTGGTCGTGCCCTATCCGCCCGGAGGCGGGACAGACATCATCGGCCGTGTGGTGGCGCAAAATCTTGCCAACATTCTGGGGCAGCAGGTGGTGGTTGATAACCGGGGTGGCGCTGGCGGAACGATTGGTACCGATGTCGTGGCCAAGGCTGCGCCGGACGGATACACGCTGCTGATGGTGCCAACCAGCCATGTCATCAATCCCAGCATCTATCCGAAATTGCCCTACGACACGGTGAAGCAGTTTTCCTCGATCACGCTGGCGGCCTCGGCCACCATCGTACTCGGCGCGCATCCCTCGATCCCGGTCAAATCGGTCAAGGAACTTCTGGCGCTGGCCAAATCCCGCCCGGGGGAACTCAATTTCGGTTCTGCCGGCAACGGCACCGTGTTTCATCTGACCGGCGAATTATTCAAGCGTCAGGCCGGCATTGACCTCGTCCACGTCCCGTTCAAGGGCGGCGGGCCGGTAATCGCGGCGCTGGCTGGCGGGCAGATTTCACTGGCCTTCGAGACGATGCTGGCCATGTTTCCCCATATACAGAGCGGGCGCATTCGCCCCCTCGCAGTAACCGGTGCCAAACGGTCTTCGGTGATGCCGGATCTGCCGACCGTGGCCGAGCTCGGCTTTCCAGACATCGTTGCCGAAAACTGGTACGGTTTCTACGCGCCGGCGGGAACTTCACCCGCCATCGTGGCGAAACTCAACGCCGAGATCGTGAAGATACTCAAGCAGGCGGACGTCAGGAAAAAATTCCAGGAACTGGGCACGGAGGTGGTGGGCAGTACGCCGAATGAGCTGGATGATTACATCCGCAAGGAAATGACGAAGTGGAGTCGCACGGCGAAGGAAGCAGGCGCCCGCGTCGACTGATACCTATAGCGATCAACCCCGGAGGACAGCATGGCCATTGTCAGAACAAAAGACGAATATCACGCCAAGACCACCGAACAGATGGGCAAGCACCTGCTGCGCCCCGAATGGAACATTCGACAGAAAATGGCGTTGTCGTGCCGCATGCTGTGGGCGGACGGGCACGAGTCGGCGCTGGCGGGGCAGATCACTGCCAGAGGTGAAAAGCCCGGCACCTACTGGATGCTCAGTTTCGGGCTCGGTTTTGACGAAGCCTGTGCCAGCAATATCGTACTGGTCGATGATGACCTCAACATCCTCGAGGGCGGCGGAATGGTCAACCCGTCGAACCGTTTCCATTTGTGGATCTACCGGCATCGCCCCAACGTCAATGCAATCATCCACACCCATCCGCCGGCCTGTTCGGCGTTGTCGATCATCGGCGAGCCACTGAAGGTTTCGCATATGGACACCTCGATGTTTTACGACGACTGTGCCTATCTCGCCGAATGGCCGGGACCGCCGATCGGTGATGAGGAGGGTGAGCTGATCCTTAACGCACTTGGTGACAAGCGCGCGATTTTGCTTGCACATCATGGCCAGCTTTGCGCCTGTGCGACGATGGAGGAAACCGCGGTCCTGGCGTTATTTTTCGAGCGGACCGCGCGCATGCAACTGGCAGCCCGTGCAGTCGGGGAGATCAAGCCGCTGAAACCCGAGGCGGCGAAGGAGGCTCACGATTACCGGCTGAAACCGAGCTACATCGGCGCGACATTCCATTATTTTGCAAGGCGGGTCCTGCGCAACAACGGAGACGAAGTGCTGTCCTGACAGAGTCCGCACCCCGGACCATGGGGTCCGGGGTGGCTTTACTGCCATCAGCAGGGCTGGTCTGGGCGATATACTACGGCCCATGCAAGTCACTTCCATGCACTTCAAGGCCCGCGTCGGCGCCAAATTGGCCGACGTCAAGCTGCAGTCGGCTTTGAAGAAGCTGCAGGGCAATTTCGTCAAAGGCCGGGCCGACCGCATTACCGAACTCGACAATTTCCACGAGATTCGTGACGCCGCCGCAGCCATCCGCGACCGTACGCTGGCCAACCTGGATGTCTATCTGGATACCTTCGAGCGTAATGCGAAGGCGCGCGGTACGGTGGTGCACTGGGCCGAGACCCATGATGACGTCAACCGCATCGTGCGCGAGATCGCTGCGCAGCACGGTGTGCGCAAGGTCATCAAGTCGAAATCGATGGTCACCGAGGAGTGCGGGCTCAATGACGCATTGATCGCGGGCGGGCTCGAAGTCGTCGAAACCGATCTCGGGGAATACATCCTGCAGCTGGCGCAGGAGCCGCCGTCGCACATCGTCGCGCCGGTGGTGCACAAGACGCGTGATGAAGTCTCCGATCTGTTTGCCGAAAAACATAATGCGCCACGCCTGACCGATATCCCGGCGCTTTGTCGCGAAGCGCGGGAAAAGCTGCGTCCGCATTTCCTGTCCGCGGATATGGGCGTGTCGGGCGCCAATTTCATCATCGCCGAAACCGGCTCTTCGCTGATTGTCACCAACGAAGGCAACGGGCGCCTGGTCACCACGCTGCCGAAAGTGCATGTGGCGATCACTGGCATCGAGAAGGTGGTGGCGACACTGGAAGACGTCACCACGCTGTTGCGGCTGCTGCCGCGGCACGGCACCGGCCAGAGCATCACCAATTACATCTCCGTCACGACCGGTCCGCGCCGCGATGGCGACAGCGATGGCCCCGAACATTTTCATGTGATCCTGGTCGATGCCGGCCGCACCAAACTGATCGGCGGCGATATGCAGGAGATGCTGCGTTGCATCCGCTGCGGCGCCTGCATGAACCACTGTCCGGTGTATCAAAGTGTCGGCGGT
>JBIIZE010000029.1:0-11730 GCA_044346435.1 Burkholderiales bacterium | reverse complement strand
CCGGCCCGAACACAAAATCACCAAGGTCTATGGCGTTCGTGCCAGCATGGACGAGACTTTCAAAAGCGAATTCAATATTCCGCACCGCATCGGCGGCTATGGCATGACCGAAATTCCCGGCGTGACCTGCAACCCCTTCGAAGGCCCGCAGAAGCTGGGTAGCATGGGGCCGATCGGCCGCCATCCTGATCCTGCGCGGCCTTGGGCGCAATGCCGCGTTGTCGATGAAGAAGGTCGCGATCTGCCGGATGGCGAACCGGGCGAACTGTGGGTGAAAACGCCGATCATCATGCAAGGGTACTTCCGCGACCCTGAGCAGACCGCCAATACATTCCATGACGGCTGGTTCAAGACCGGTGACATGGTCAAACGCGACAGCGACGGTTATTTTTATTTCATTTCACGCATCCGCGACATCATCCGCCGCCGCGGAGAAAATATTGCGGCTGCCGAACTGGATCGTGTCGTTGGTGAACATCCCGCAGTCGCTGAGGCCGGGACCATCGCCGTGCCGTCGGAGATGGGCGAAGACGAGATTTTTGTGGTCTGTGCGGTCAAGCCCGGGGCCACAGTGACGGCCAGGGAAATTGCCGACTGGTGCCGGGCGCGGCTGGCGCCGCAGAAGGTTCCGCGGTTTGTCGCTTTTGTCGATGAACTGCCGCATACGCCGACGCACAAGATTGCCAAGGCCGTTTTGCGCGGGGATTCAGCCCTAAGGGCGAAGGCGGTTGATTTGCAATCGACACTGAAATAATTAAATTCCGCAGGGTTTTTCCTGTGGGGATGGTCCGAAATCCCGGTTGTCACAAGCCTGTCATACACGAAGGTTAACTTGTTGAATTGTCTTTTTCTGCAATTCGCGAAGGAAACCTGACGTGTCGCTCGGCTCCGATCCCGTTCGTCTGCGCTGTTGTGCATGGTTGGCTGGCGCGTTATTTGTCCTCCAGTCCGCCCATGCGGCTTTTCCGGAGAAACCGGTGCGCATGGTCATACCTCTTGCGCCGGGTGGCGGCAGCGATATCGTCGGCCGCATCGCTGCGCAGGCGCTGGCTGAACATTGGGGCCAGCAGGTCGTGGTGGACAACCGGCCCGGCGCCGGCGGCACTATCGGCAACGACATTGTGGCCAAATCGGCGGCAGACGGCCACACCGTGCTGGTGTCGAGTTCGACCGTGGCTATCGGGCCGGCACTGTATAAAAACCTTTCGTCCGATGTACTGCGCGATTTTGCCGCGGTGACACTGATTGCCGATCAGCCAAGCATCGTCGCGGTCAATGCCAAGGTGCCGGCGAAATCACTGTCCGAACTGATTGCATTGTTCCGGAAAGAGCCGGGCAAGTATGCCTTCGGTTCTGCCGGCAACGGCACGGCCAGCCATCTTGCCAATGAACTGTTCAAACTGTCGGCCAAGGTCAACACCATCCACGTGCCGTTCAAAAGCGCGGGACTGGCCTCGACCAGCCTGCTCTCCGGCGAGATTCATTACATGGTGACCAATATGGCCACGGCGTTGCCGCTGGTCCGTACAGGCCGGCTCCATGGTGTGGCTGTGACAAGCAGCAAACGCGTTGCCGCGGCCGCTGACCTGCCGACGGCGGCAGAAGCGGGCCTTCCCGGCTTCGAATACACCACCTGGTACGGCATGCTGGTCCCGGCCGCGACAGCCAAACCGGTGATCGCACGCATCCATGGTGATCTGGCGATGCTGGTGCGCCAGCCGCGGATCCAGGAACGTTTTTCCGCGCAGGGTCTCGAGGTGCGGGCGACTTCACCGCAGGATTTCAGCCAGTATCTGGCTAATGAAGTGAAGCGCTGGCAGCAGGTGGTCAGCGCTGCGGGAATCGAGAAACAGTAGACCTTCTTTTTCCCGGCCGATGCCCGGCTCAATGCCGGATGTTCCACATGCTGTGCGCTCCTGTGCTCAGCTTGTAACCCCTGTGTCCGTTGGCTAGACTGCAAGGCTTGTCAGAACAAGCCGCTCGCGGAACCCGACAGCCCCCAGCGCTGATTGTGGCCCACCGTCGGCGCCGTACCGGGGGAGAACATTATCGAACGCAAGACACTGGGTCTGGCCGTGATCGGCTCGGGCCGCATCGGCGGGCTGCGCGCTCAGCTGGCCGCAGGTCATCCGGCGGTCCGGTTTATTGCCACTGCAGACCAGGACCCGAAAAAAGCCGAAGCGCTGGCAAAAAAAGTCGGTGCAGCGGTTCATTCGTCGGATAACGACGCGATCATCGCGCATCCCGACGTCAATGCCGTCATCGTTTCAACCAGCGAAGGCGAACATCTCGCGCCGATCCTCAAGGCACTGTCATTGGGCAAGCCGGTGCTGGTGGAAAAACCGATCGCGCTGTCAGTGGCTGATGCCGATCAGGTGATCCGCACCATTGAGAAGTCCGGCGTTGGCGTGCATGTCGGTTACAGCCGTCGCTACAAGGAACGCTACCTGATTGCCAAAGAGCAGATCGTGCAGGGGCGCCTCGGTACTTTGACCGGTGGTGCTGCGCGCGTGTTCAACTCGCGTTCCCAGGCGCTGGCGATGCTGTCGCGCAACGCGCATGCCACGCCGGTGGTGGACGCGCTGACCTATTACGTCGACCTGATGAACTGGTTTCACGAGGGCAACAAGCTGGTCGAAGTCTATGCGCGCGGACAGAAGGGCGTGCTCAAGGCGGCCGGTCATCCCACGGTTGATGACATCAGCTACGCGATACTCACTTATGCAGACGGCGCGGTGATGAATCTCGGCATCAGTTATGCACTGCCCGAAAAATATCCGGCGCTGGGCCATGCGGCACGCGTCGAGCTAGTCGGCACCGACGGCGTGATGATTCTTGATGACGATCACACGGATCAGCTGATGTATACCGAGAAGGGTATTCCGCACGTCTATCTGCCGGATCATTTCGTCAATATGGTGTTTCTGCAGAGCGGAACGCCGGGTGATTGGGCGCTTGGCGAATTCTGGGGGCCGATTGCCAACGAAACCCGTGCCTGGCTGGATCATCTGTCGATGGGCAAGGCCTGTTCGCTGGCAACGCCGCGCGAAGCCCGTCTCAACCTCGAAGTCACGCTGGCCATCGAGCATTCGATGGCCACCGGGCGCGCGGTGACGTTGCCGCTCGCGCAATAAATTTGAGCAAGGGAAAACGATGAGCAGGTTATTTGCTGCAATGGCAGTCTTAAGCGTCATGACGGGGGCTGTTCACGCAGCCGATACGTATCCTGTGCGTCCCATTCGCATGATCGTGGCTTATCCGCCGGGCGGGGGCACCGATCAGGTCGGCCGCGTGATGGCTGACCAGTTGTCACAGACCCTCGGCCAGAACGTGGTGGTGGACAACCGCGGCGGCGCCACCGGCAATATCGGCACCGAACTCGCCGCGCGCGCCGTGCCCGACGGTTACACGCTACTGATGGGCAATGTCGCGCCCAATGCGGTGAACGTCAGCCTGTTCAAAAAGCTGGGTTTTGATCCGGTCAAGGATTTTGCGCCGGTCAGCCTGGTGGCGATTACGCCGAACATTCTGGTTGCGCATCCGTCGATCCCGGTGAAAACGGTCAAGGAACTGATTGCCTATGCCAAGGCCAGACCGGGAACACTGAATTTCCCTTCGGCCGGCGTCGGCAGTTCCTCGCACCTCGCCGGTGAAATGCTCAAGTCGCTGGCCGGTATCAGCATGGTGCATATCCCGTTCAAAGGCGGCGGCCCGGCGCTGGTGGCAGTCATCGCCGGTGAAGTGCAGATCATGTTCGCGACCATGCCGGCAGCGATGCCGCATGTGAAATCGGGAAAAGTGAAACCGGTGGCAGTGACCACCGCGAAACGTTCGCAGGCGATGCCGGAGTTGCCGACGATTGCCGATTCCGGCGTCAAGGGTTATGAAGCGTCGACCTGGTACGGATTACTGGCGCCGGCGCGTACGCCGCCGGCAATCATTACGCGGCTGCATGCGGATACCGTAAAAATCCTTGCCGGTCCCACGCGACAGCGGCTGGAAGTGCAGGGGTTTGAGCCGGAAGGCGGGACGCCGGCTGAGTTCGCCGCGTACATCAAGTCTGAAATCGTCAAGTGGGCAAAAGTCATCAAGGACGCGGGCATCCCCGCAGAATAAGCGGCGGCGCTTGCGACTGCCGCAGAGGAGCTGACATGTTTATCCGTTATCTGTTGTTACTGGCTGTTGCTGCACTGGCTTTGCCGGCGCAGGCGCAGAACTATCCCAACCGTCCGATCCGTTTTGTGGTGCCGTTCCCGCCGGGCGGCGGCACCGATACCGTGGCGCGGCTGATCGCGCAGCCGCTGGGTGAGCGACTCAAGCAGCAGATCATCATCGACAACCGCAGCGGCGCCAACGCCATTATCGGCACCGATATCGGCGCCAAGGCGCCGCCCGACGGTTACACCTGGGTGTACTGCCTTCCGGCGAGTGTGTCGGTGAATCCGACGCTGTACCGCAATCTGCCCTACGATCCGGCGCGAGATTTTTCACCGGTGATCCAGCTGAATACGATCGCCTTGTTGCTGACGGTTTCCAATTCGCTGCCGGCCAAAAATGTCGCCGAACTGGTCGCCCTCGCCAAGGCCAGGCCGGGCGCCCTCAATTACGCCTCTTCGGGCAATGGCGGCGCGGCGCATCTGGCGATGGCACTGTTTAATGTGATGGCCGGGCTGAACATGGTGCATGTGCCGTACAAGGGTGGCGCACCGGCGATGACCGATCTGATCTCGGGGCAGGTGCAGATCATGGCGGGACCGATGATTGCGGCGATGCCGCATGTGAAATCAGGTCGCGTGCGTGCACTGGCGGTGATGAGCCAGAAGCGCGTCCCTGGCATGCCCGATCTGCCGACTGCCGGCGAGACCGTCAAGGGTTATGAGAGCAGCATCTGGCACGGCGTGCTGATGCCCAAGGGCGTGCCGCCGGCGATCCTGCGTCAGGTCAACCGCGAGATCAACGACCTGCTGAAGCAGCCCGATGTACGCGAGCGCATGGCCGGGCAGGGCGCGGAGACCGTGGGCGGATCGCCCGAGGAATTTGCCGCATGGATCAAGGCCGATACCGATAAATATTCAAAACTGCTGAAGCAGATCGGTCTGGCCGGTACGGAAAAATAACAGACGGACATCAGCCACGGGTCTCCTGTGGCTGAAAACCGTTTCGAGGTACGCGTCGCGCAGCAGTGCAGTTTCCCAGTTCACCTTTGGAGGAGTGTGCATCATGAAAGCCGGTTTTCTGTATTTCCCCGAAAGCTTCATGTGGTCGCAGGGCATGATGATTGCCATTGAAATGGCGCGCTGGGGTGGTTCGGCGATCAGCGAGGTCGACCGGGTCGGTCGCCGCCTCAAAGGCAGGGTCGGTGATAACGAGGCCTGGGGCGCAGAGTGGGAAAAAGAGGCGCAGCGCATCGAAGCGATGGCCGAAGCGGCGATGAAGGACAACTTCGTAATGTCTGCTGCGGGCCACTATCTGCGCGCGGCGACTTATTATTTTGTCGGTGAACGCTTTATCGGACTCGGCCCGAAAAAAATCGAGCTCTACCAGAACTGCCTGCGCTGCTTCAAGATCGGCATCAAGCACCGTTATCCGAATATCGAGCGCGTCGAAGTGCCCTATGAACACGAAGGCAAGGCGACGACGCTGCCGGCCTGGTTCATGAAGGCGCCGGGTGACGGACCCAAACCCACGGTCGTGTTTTTTGACGGCCTCGACAGCACCAAGGAATTGTCGATCCTGTTCGGCGGTGTCGAACTGGCGCTGCGTGGTATCAACACCATGGCCATCGACGGGCCGGGGCAGGGCGAAGCGCTGCGCCTGCAGAAGATTCCCAGCCGCCCCGACTATGAGGTGCCGGGCGGCGCCGCCTATGACTTCGTTGCTTCGCGCAAGGATGTGGATCCAAAACGCGTTGCGATCATGGCTTACAGCATGGGCGGTTATTACGCGCCCCGCGTGGCGGCGTTCGAGAAACGTTATGCCGCCTGCATTGCCTGGGGCGGCCATTACGACTATCACGCGACCTGGATCACCCGCCGCAAAATCCAGGAATCCGGCGGCACCCAGTTGTCGGCCCCGCATTACCAGTTGCCTTGGGTGATGGGCATGCCGGACATGGATTCAGCGATGAAAAAATGCGAGTCCTACAAGCTGGAAGGGGTGGCCAACAAGATTACCTGCCCCTTCCTCGTCACCCATGGCGAGGAAGATTCGATTTCGCCGGTGACCAATGCGAAACTGCTCTACGACGCGGTCAGTTCAAAGAAAAAGACCCTCAAGGTGTTCACCGCGGAAGAAGGCGGCGCCGAACACTGCCAGGGCGACAACCGCTTCCTCGGCGCGACTTACGTTGCCGATTGGATCGCTGCAAATCTTTGATTCGCACAAATGCCGGTTTGTCGGCGGAGGAGAGAATCATGAAACGGATGGCCTTTGTCGGGCAGTTCGCAGTCCTGGTGTTGTTGTTCACGGCAACCGGTTTTGTGTCGCCGGTTGCGGCGCAATCCTTTCCGGCCAAACCGGTGCGGATCATCGTGCCTTATCCGCCGGGCGGTCCGCTCGATGACGTGGCGCGTGCCCTGGGCCAGAAGCTGTCGCCGGTCTGGGGCCAGCAGGTATTGATCGACAACCGCAGCGGGGCCGGCGGCAGCATCGGCGCCGACGTGGTGGCGAAGTCGCCGCCCGACGGTTACACGATGGTGCTGGCCAATTCCGGACCGATGACCATCAACGTGTCCCTGCGCAAGGATCTGCCCTACGACCCGCAGAAGGACCTCGCGCCGGTGACGCAGATCATCAGCGGGCCGATGGTGCTGGTGGTGCATCCCTCGCTGCCGGTGAAGTCGGTGAAGGACCTGATCGCGCTGGCGCGCAGCAATCCGGGCAAACTCAACTACGCCTCGGCCGGAGTCGGCAATCTGCAGCACCTCGGCATGGAGCATCTGCAGGCGCTGGCAAAGGTCAAGATGAACCATGTGCCGTACAAAGGCGCAGCACCGGCTTTCATCGACACGCTGAGCGGCCGCATCGATCTGCAGTTCGCCAATATCGTCGGCGTGCTGCCGCATGTGGAAAACAAGCGCGTACGCGCCATCGCGATCTCGGCGTCACGCGGGGCCTCGGTGTTGCCGGATGTGCCCGGCGTTTCCGCGACCCTGCCGGCTTTTGATCTCGACGGCTGGATGGGGCTTTTTGTCCGTGCCGGCACTCCGCAGGACATCATCGCCAAGCTGCATCGTGATCTGGCCGCGGCCGTGCAGAGCCCGGATTACCGCGAGCGTTTCGCCAAGCGCGGCGCCGATGTCGTGGTGGGTGGGCCTGAAGGACTGGCCAAAATCGTGCGCGATGAGATTCCGCTGTATGCCGGCATCATCAAATCGGCAAAGATCACACCTGAGTAATTTTCTGTAACCGGAATTTTTGTAACCGAATAACGGAGCATCCGCGATGTCCTTTTTTGAACCGCCAAAGCTGATTGAGGCTGATGTATTCGCTGCCGTGCCTGACCGCCTGCGCAAGGGTGGTGCGCCTTCCAGCTGGATCGACGCCAATCATCCGGGCTCGAAGCTGGATTGTTTCCTCGAAGGCCCGGCCTTTGACCGCGACGGCAATCTCTATATGGTCGACATCCCCTACGGCCGCATCCTGCGCATGTCGCCCAAGGGCGAATTTGACGTCGCGGCCGAATACGACGGCTGGCCCAACGGCATTGCCATCCACAAGGACGGTTCGATTTTTATTACCGATTACCGCCGTGGCATCCTGCGCTGCGATCCGAAAACCGGACGCGTCGAGGATTTCCTCACGCACAACCAGTCCGAAGGATTCAAGGGCGTCAACGATCTGACCTTCTCGCGCGACGGTGATCTCTATTTCACCGATCAGGGCCAGACCGGCATTCATGATCCGACCGGCCGCGTTTACCGGCATGGCGCCGATGGACGTCTCGATTGCCTGATTACCAACGGTCCCAGCCCCAACGGCATCGTGCTCGATCCGCAGGACAAGATCATGTATGTCGCAATGACCCGAGCCAATTGCATGTGGCATTGCCCGCTGAAAGGCGGCGGTATTTCCAAAGCCGGCGTGTTTGCCGTATTGCCGGGCATTCACGGGCCTGACGGACTGGCGATGGACGAGGCGGGCAATCTGTCGGCGGCGCATGCGCGTCCCGGGATCGTCTGGCTGTTCAGCCCAATGGGCGAGCCGCTGGCCCGCGTGCAGAGCCGCAAGCCCGGCAATCGCATGACCAACATGGCCTATGGCGGTGCCGATCGCAAGACGCTGTATGTCGTCGATTCCTATCGCGGCGAAGTATTGACCGCGCCGATGCCGGTGGCCGGAAAAGTGCTGTATTCCCATCTTTGAGTTGAGAAAATAATGAATAAAATCAATAAGTTATTGATTTCCGCTGTACTGCTCGGCGTAACAGCGCTGGTGCATGCGCAGGCCAACTACCCGACACGCGCGGTGCGCGTGATCGTGCCTTCAGCGCCGGGCGGCGGCACCGATATTTCGGCGCGTATCCTCGCGCCGCAACTGACGCAATTTCTCGGCCAGCAGGTGATTGTTGAAAACCGCGCCGGCGCCGGCACGATGATCGGCGGTGAAGCGGTGGCGCGCGCGGCCCCTGACGGTTACACGCTGCTGATGGGCATCAGCACGTTGGCGATCAATCCGGCGATGTACAAAAAAGTGCCCTACGATGCGCTGAAGGATTTTGCGCCGATCTCGCAGGCGGTCGCGCTGTCGAACGTGCTGGTAGTACATCCGTCGCTGCCGGTGCGCAATCTGAAGGAATTCATCGCGCTGGTAAAGTCGCGGCCTGGGCAGGTCAACTTCGCATCGGCCGGGGTCGGCACCAGCCCGCATCTGTCGATGGAGCTGTTTCTGGTGATGGCCAATCTGAAAATGTTGCATGTGCCGTACAAAGGTTCAGGTCCCGGCGTCACCGATCTTGTCGCGGGCCATGTGCCGGCGATGATGCCCAACATGCTGTCGGCGCAGCCGCACATCAAAACCGGGCGCTTGCGCGCAATGGGTGTGACGGGCAGCAAACGCGCTCCGGGCGCCGAAGATATTCCGACTATCGCTGAAGCCGGTTTACCCGGATACGAAGCGGTGCAGTGGTATGGCCTGCTGGCACCGGCGGCGACTTCACGCGATATCGTCACCAAACTCCATGCCGGCGTGGTGCGTGCGTTGCAGAACCCCGATGTGCGGCAGCGCCTGCTCAATGACGGTGCCGAGCCGGTGGGCAGCAGTCCGGAAGAATTCGCAGCTTATCTGCGGGGCGAAACTGCCAAATGGGCGAAGGTGGTGCAGGCCGCCGGCATCAAGCCGGAATAATCGTGAACGTGATGAGCAAACTGTAATGTCGGCATCCGCAAAAAAAACACCCCCGAAAATTTCACCGTTGATGCAAAAGCTGGCGACTTATATCGCCAATGCGCGCCGCCGCCCGCTGCCGGCGGCGGTCACTGAACGCGCCAAACACCATCTGCTCGATACCATCGCTGCGATGCTCTCCGGTTCACGGCTGCTGCCGGGTCGGCGCGCGATTGAATTCGTGGCGACCCAGGGCGGCGTGCCCGAGGCGACGGTGATCGGTTCGTCCCTGGTCACCAGCGCGATCAATGCCGCGCTGGCCAACGGCATGCATGCTCATGCCGACGAAACCGACGACACGTACTACCTCGCGCTGGTGCATCCGGGCTGCGGCGTGGTGCCCGCGGCGCTGGCACTGGCCGAACGCGAGCGCGCCGGCGGCACCGAACTGCTGCGGGCCGTGGTGCTGGGATATGACATCTGTGCACGCATGTCGATTGCGCTGGGCATCGAGCGTTTCCGTGAACGCGGCCATTCCACGCACAGCTTCGGCCACATGTTCGGCGCGGCTGCCGCTGCCGCTGCGATCCTGAAGCTCAATGTCTACCAGACGCGTTACCTGCTGTCCTATACCGCGCAGCAGGCATCCGGCCTGTCGTGCTGGGCGCGTGACATCGAGCATATCGAGAAGGCTTTCGATTTCGGCGGCATGCCGGCACGCAACGGCGTGACGGCCGGACTGATGGCTTCGATGAAATTCACCGGCGTCGAGGATGTATTCGACGGTGACCGCAGCTTTTTTCATGCCCATGGCCAGACCGCGAACCCTGAAAAACTGGTCCATGCGCTGGGCAGGACTTACGAGATCATGAACACCTCGATCAAGCGCTGGGCCATCGGTTATCCGATTCAGGCGCCGATCGATGCGGTGTTGAACCTCATCGTCAAACACCGCATTACCGCCAATGATGTCGAACGCGTCGTCATCACTATCGACGATCAGGGCGCGCGTACCGTCAATCAACGCACGATGGCGAGCATCAACATCCAGCATCTGGTGGCGGTCATGCTGCTCGACGGCGACATCAGCTTTGCCTCGGCGCATGATGACCGCCGCGTGCGCGATCCGCAGGTGCTGAAACTGAAGGAACGCATTACCCTGCAGGGCAGTGCTGCCCTGGGGCGCGCGAAAACGACCCAGGCCATCGTCGAGATCACCACCCGCGACGGTCGTCGCCTGCGCCATCACACCAGAGCGGTGCGTGGAACCGCGGCCAATCCGATGCCTCGTGCCGAGGTCGAAGCCAAGGCGCGCGATCTGCTGCTGCCGGTGATCGGCCCCCGGCGTACGACGCGTCTGGTCGATACCGTGTGGCATCTCGAAGGCCTGAAGGACGCGCGCGCCCTGCGGCCCCTGCTGCAAGTAAAATAACGCTTGTTTCATCAACCCTGACTTCAAACCAACGGAACCGGAAACCCATGCGCTACGATCTGCACAGCCACGTCATCCCGCCGACCATCATCGCTGCGATGGAAAAGGACCCTAAACGTTTCCAGACCAGCATTACCGAGAAGGACGGCAATAAGTACTTCGACGTGCACGGCCGTCCGGCGATCCTCAGTGCCGATTTTTACGACGCCGACGCCAAGGTCGAGTGGATGAACCGGAACAAGCTGGATGTGTCGGCGATTTCAGTCGGCCCGCCCATTTATTTCTATTGGCTGCCCGCCGAGGCCGGCCTGTATGCGGCACAGCTCGCCAATGACGGCATTGCGCAAATGGTGGCGAAACACCCGTCGCGTCTTCGCGGCATGGCGCATCTGCCGATGCAGGATCCGGACGCAGCGATTGCCGAGCTGGAGCGCGTGGTCAAGGAATACGGTTTCAAGGCGGTTGAGTTGGCGACTTCGATCGAAGGCACGCCGCTGGCCGCGCAGAAATTCCGCAAGGTGCTGAAGACCATCGAGCAACTGGGCTGTTTCATCTTCGCTCACCCCTACCAGTGCCTGGCCAAGGGCGGCATGGAAGATTATTACCTGTCGAACTTCGTCGGTTTCCCGCTCGACACCACGCTGATGGTCGCGCACCTGATGTTCAGCGGCGCAATGGACGAGATGCCCAAGCTTCGCATCGTGCTGCCGCATGGCGGCGGTTTCATTCCGTACCAGATCGGCCGCTTCCGCCATGGTCACCAGGTGCGCAACGAACCCAAGGTCAACAATGTCACGCCGCCGCGCGAGCTGTTCAAGCGTTTCTACTTCGATTGCCTGACGCACGACCCGAAAGCGGCGAAGTACCTGATCGATCAGGTCGGCGCCGACCGTGTGGTCATCGGCACCGATCATCCCTTTGACATGGCGCCGCTGGATGTGCCGGCGGCAGTGGATGGCATTCCGGGACTGACT
>JBIIZE010000028.1:0-11753 GCA_044346435.1 Burkholderiales bacterium | reverse complement strand
GCAACACGCAAGGCGTAAACGACAGCAGAAGGCCGAAGCCGAAGAAACTGGCGATGAGCAGCCAGGTTTCTCCTCGGAACAACTCTGCAATCAAGGCGTCTTCACCCAGCGGTGCCGCGGCACTGCTCACAGTTGCACCGCCACCTTTGGGCAGCTGCAGTTCCGTCTTCTGTTCTACAGGCACATAACAGACACCGACATCGGCACAACCCTGGGACACGGCGGTCAGGACGACCTTTCCGTCATGGCCGTCCGGCGCTATCGGCACAATGATGCGCACCTCGTCGCGAAACACCGCGACTTCGCCGAAAAATTCATCCTTTTTGATTGTGCCTGCGGGCACCCGGGGTTCGCCCTGCGCCGCCGAAGCCGGTTCCGTCGTGAAACGGAACTTGTCGCGATACAGGTAATAACCCTTGGCAATCACATAACGCACTTCAATGGCATCGGGGGCCAGCACGCGCGCGCTGAACGCAAAGGCTTTTTCCGGCTCCAGCAGCTCCTGTTGAGCTGCCTGCGCGACACCAGCGCACATCAACAGCACGGCGAATAACCAGCGAAAAATCATTGTGTGGCCCGGGTCAAGGTTGCTGGATTGGATTCAGGCGGGGCCGGTCTCGGCCGTCACCCACTCAAGATAGGCCGGCAGCCCGCGTGCGATTGGGACCGCCATGATCTCCGGGAGTTCATAAGGGTGACCGTCGCGAATCGCGGCCTCCAGGGCCGAATAACAATCATTGGTGGTCTTGATGATCACCGGCACTTCACGTGCCTCTTCAACAACGCCGCGCCAGCGATAGGTGGAAACGCAGGGTGAAAGCACGTTCACGCAGGCGGCAAGTTTCGACTCGACAAGATGGCGCGCCAGTTTTTGCGCGGCGGCCTCGTCAGGCAGGCTCGAGAACACCAGCAGCACACCGGCCGCTTCAGCGGACATGGCGCTGCTCCTGTCGGGAAAGTGCCGCCGCAATACCTTCATGCACCGTCGGGTAACGCAGGCGCACGCGCAGTTCCTGCTTGACGCGCAAATTGGTCAGCCGGCGCGATTCACTCATGAACGAATACAGCATTTCCGGCAGCACGGCTCGCGCTTCGGCTCGCGGCACGCGCGGCGGGCGCGGCAGACTGAAGCGGTCGGCGACCAGATCGAAATAATCACCCATTTTCTGCGGTGCATCGTCGCTGGCGTTGTAGCTTCGATTCGCCTGTCCGCGATGAAGGGCGGCAACCACCATGCGCGCCAGATCATCGGCATGCACGTGATTGACGTACGAATCATCCTGGGGCAGCAGCGCCGGCGTGCCGCGCTCGATGCGTGCCACCGGAAACCGGTCCGCCGCGTAAATCCCCGGCACGCGCAGAATGCTGACGCGCACACCCGAACGCGCACCCCAATCGCGCAGGCGCTGTTCCGCGTCCGCACGGCGGCGTGCCCGATCCGTCCGCGGCCGCAGCGGGCGCGTCTCGTGGGTCAGGTCGCCGCTGCAATCGCCATAGACGCCGCTGGTGCTTATATAGACAAAGTGCTGTGGTAGACTGCGCCCCCGCCCGAGTGCCGCAATCAGGTGCGCGGTACGGGTGTCGGCAATGCCGGCGGCCGGCGGCGGCGCAAGATGAATGACGTCATGCGCCAGTCCCGCCAGTCCCGCCAGCGTTGCCGGCCGGTCAAGATCACCGGTCAATGGCGTCAGGCCGTGATCGCGCAACGCGGCGCAACGCTCGGCATCGCGGGTCAACGCATAGATGCGGTGACGCGAGCGCAGCAGCATCGCGACACGCAGTCCGACGTCGCCACAACCGATGATCAGCAGGCGTTTCATATAGTGTCTTATTCTAGCCTAGTCACTCCGCACTGAATTACGGAAACCCTGTCATGTCCAGGCAGATCACCATCCGCCCCAGCGGCCATGTCTTCCAAGCCCAGGAAGGCGAAACCGTGCTCGAGGCAGCGCTGCGCGAAGGATTCATGCTGCCCTACGGCTGCCGTAACGGCGCCTGCGGATCCTGCAAAGGCAAGGTCATTGAAGGCGCGGTTGACCACGGCCATTCACAGGACAGCGTGTTGCCGGCCCCGGAACGCGCGCGCGGAAACGCCCTGTTCTGCCAGGCACGTCCGCAATCCGACCTGCTGATCGAATGCCGCGAAATCGGCGCGGTCAAGGACATCACGGTCAAAACCCTGCCCTGCCGCGTTCAGACACTGGAACTGGTAGCGCCCGATGTAATGCGCATGCGACTGAAGCTCCCTGCAGCTGAACGACTGCAGTTCCTCGCCGGGCAATACATCGACATCCTGCTGAAGGACGGCACACGCCGCAGCCTGTCGATGGCCAATCCGCCGCATGACGACGGCCTGCTGGAACTGCATCTGCGTAACTACGGCGGCCCGTTCAGCACCCACGTGTTTACGAAGATGAAGGAAAAAGACATCTTGCGCTTTGAGGGTCCGCTCGGCAGCTTTTATCTGAGAGAGGACAGCAACAAACCGGTGGTGCTGCTTGCCGGTGGCACCGGTTTCGCGCCGATCAAAGCCATGATCGAACATGCCATCCACAGCAAGCTGAAGCGGCGGATGATCCTGTACCGCGGTGCACGCCGGCCCGCCGACCTTTATCTGGATGAACTGCCGCAGGGCTGGCAGCGCGATCATGATGTCGCTTACATACCCGTGCTGTCCGATATCGCGGACGGTGATGCCTGGAACGGCCGTCGCGGCCTGGTACATCAGGCCGTGATGGACGATCTGCCCGATCTCTCGGAGTACGAGGTTTATGCCTGCGGCGCACCGGCGATGGTGGATGCCGCGCGCCGGGATTTCACCACGCGTTGCAGTCTGCCCGAAGCCGCGTTTTACGCCGACGCATTCACGCCGGCAGTTCCTGCGGAAAACTGATCTTCAGACCAGCATCCGGCGGCGTCCGCCGCTGGCGCGCCGGATCTGACCGACCGCGAGTTCTAGACTTGCGCGATAGTGTTTGCGTGCATCGTCGGCGCGCTCCAGCCGGTCATGCAGCTGTGCCAGTTCAAGATGGGCCGAATACGTCGGCTCCACTGCGACACTCGCCTCGAAATAACTCTGCGCCTTGCCCCATAACTGCTGCCTCGCACACAGACGTCCCAGCGCCAGCAGCAGCGCACCGTCCTGGCGGTGTTCACGCAGCCAGCGCTCGGCACGTTCGATCTGGCGCAAGGCGTTGGCGGATCCGCACTCGCCGTACAGAGTCACCAGCCCGCTGTCCCAATCGGCATCCAGACTGCTTTCAATGATGGCGACGGCTTCATCGCAAAGCCCCAGGGCATGAAATGCTCCCGCTGCCGCAGCCGCAACCGACGTCTCGCGGCGGTAACGTTCCGGCAGACGCTTCCACAGGTCTTTTAATCCGCCGGCATCGCCGGAGCGGCGTTCCAGCAATTGCCGCCAGGCATGGCGGCGTTCCACATCCGCCTGGTCGGCGCTGAACACCCCGCGTTTTTCAAGCTGGTCGATCAGCGCCGGCGCCAGTTCCCATTGCCCGATACGCTGCCGGGCGCGAAGTTCAAGACGCAGCGCCGCCGTATGTTTGACAGGCAGCAGGGCCAGAGTCGACAGCGCCTCTTCCGGCCTGCGGTCATCGAGCAGCATCTGCGCCTTGCTGACCACGGTCATCACATCGGGACGTCCGGCCCCGGCGTTCAATCGCTCCAGATACCCGTCGCGCCGACCGTGGGCGCGCAATCCGTGCGCGGCCTGGGCAGCCACGACGATGCCGATGTCGGCGGGGGCGCCCTGCTCGACCGCACGTGCCGCGGTTTTTTCAGCGCGCGCGTATCTTCCGGAAAAAAACTCGCGTAGCGATTCAAGCATCGTTCCGTAAGCCGCGTCGCGGCGGCGTGTCTCCCGGAACCGCGCCACGCGCGACGGCAATTCAACGGCGGTGCCCAGCAGGCGCATCAGCAGATAGAACGCAACAAAGCCGGACACGAGCAGGACGATGGCAAAGTTCAACGAAAGTTCAATGCGCTGCCCGGGCAACGCAATCAATACATAGCCGGGGTTGAGGTCGGCGAGCAGTGTCAGGCCGATCGCCAGCATGCACAGCCCGAGTATCCAGATCAGCCAGCGCATCGCCGTCCGCTCAATTCGACGGCTTCGCGCGCGGCAAACGCAGCTTGCGCAACGCTTCCAGCGTTTCCGCAAGATCGGGAATATCGACCTGCACCTGTGCCGCCTGAAGTTTGCGCAGCGTACCGGTCATCGCGGTCACCGCCGGATCGCCTTTTTCAAAATGTTTATCAAGCAGGCTCAGCGCGGCGCGCAGATCGACCTGATAGCTCTTGGTGTCACGAGACAGCAAGGCCACGCGGGCGCCGACGAGACGCAGCTTGAGATTCTCGCGCAGGAAAAAAGCCTGATCCGGCGCCAGCAGCGCAGCGTCCTGCACGCCGGTGCGCTGGATGCGCACCAGTTGCCGCAGTTCCTGCCACACTTCGCCAATCACCCGTTCCCAGGCAGGGGTATCCGCCGCCGGCACTGCCGGCGCAATCTTCTCGGGTTTGGCATGGGCATCCATCGCCAGCGGCAGTTTATCCACAGCCGCAATGACGTCATCAAGCCGTGCGCTCGCGCCATAGATGTCAACCAGCGGCAGCCCTTTGAGTTTTTCGATGTCACGTGCCAAGGCACGGCGCAAGGCCGCGTAGCGTGGCTGATCCATGCGCTGCAGACGGGCTTCGGCATTTTCCAGACCGATCAACGCGGCGCGCACGTTCGCGGCAATCTGCAGTTGCTGGCTGGCAAGCAGGACCGACTGCTCAATGTCCGCAAAAGCCCCTTCATCACGATTCCGCGACAGCTCCTGATACAGCGTCTCCAAAGCCACCTGCTGGCTTTGCGATTCAGCCAGCTTGGCTTCCAGCACGCCCAGCTTGACCTCGGCATCGCGCAACGCCGTCGCGGCCTGCGTGGCGCGCGCGCCGGCTTCCTTGTTCTGGGTTTCCATTTCGGCCAGCCGGCGTGCGAGATCGCGGCGCAGCGTGTCTTCGGCGCCGCGGTTCTGGTACCACTGATACGCCGATAACAGGATCGCCAGAATGGCAAGGGCCAGACCCAGCACGGCGAGACTGCCGCCGCGGGCCCGCGGCTCAGCGACCGGATTTGCCGTCGCTGCTGCGTCCTTCACAGACTCACCAAGCGGATTAATTTCACTGTCACTCATGATTTGGAGGATAGCATGCGCACCGCGGTACTAAGCGTGCGCAAAGTGGTGCAACAGCGCATCCATCAATCCGTCGTCGCCGGGCGCGGACTCGATGACATTGCGGCAACCCAGTTCACGGGCGACAGCGGCAATTCGCGGATGGGGTGCAAACAACGGGGTCTGCTGCAGCAGCGGCTGGCCGGATGGGCCAACCATTGCAAACAGGTTGCGCATGCCTTCGCTGCTGGTGATGGTCACGGCATTTAATGTCTTGCCGGCCCACGCCTCAAGCAGCGGCGTCACGTCGGCGTCGGGTCGGGTACGGCGATAACATTCGACATAGTCCACCTGTGCGCCGCGTGCGGCGAGCGTGTCGCCCAGCAATTCCCGCCCGCCATCGCCGCGGAAAATGACCACGCGTTGTCCCGCCACTGCCTGCAGTTCAGGCAGTTCCAGCAGATGTTCGCTGTCGAAATGGCGCTCCGGCGCGAGGACCCCGGAAATGCCAAACCGTTCGAGTTCACGCACGCTGCCCTTGCCGATGGCGGCGACGCGCAACGGCGCCGGCCATTGGCGCCGTCGCGTCTCAACCTGGCGCATCGCCCGCACCACCGCGTTGGGACTGATAAACACCCCGAGCTGATAGTCATCCAGTCTGTCGATGGCCTCATTCAGCGGCTGAAGATCCGGCGTGTCGATAATTTCCAGCACCGGAAACAGGATGGCGCGACCGCCAGCCGCACGGATACGTCCGGCAAGAGTACCGGACTGCTGTGCAGGACGGGTCACAACAATGCCGCGGCCTGCCAGCGGCGCAGCGGCGGCGGTCATCACGGATGCGCGAGGGCCGCGAGGATATCGGCAGCGCCGCGGTCCTTGAGTTCGGCGGCCAGGGCCAGACCGACCGTCTCGGCAGTTTCGGGGGCACCGCAGGCTTCGCCGCGGATCACCTGTGAACCGTCCGGCTCGCCGACCAGCCCGCGCAGGCGCAGTTGCCCGCCGGCGATTTCGGCAAAACCGGCGAGCGGCACATTGCAGCTGCCGGCCAGCGCGCGGGAAAACGCGCGTTCCGCCAGCACACACTGCCGGGTCGGCGCATGCACCAGCGGCGCCAGCAGTTCAAAGACATCCTGGCGGTCTTCACGGCACTCAATGCCCAAAGCACCCTGGCCCACCGCCGGCAGACTTTCTTCCGGCGTCAGCAATGCGGCGATGCGCTCCCCCAGTCCCAACCTTTTTAATCCTGCGGCAGCGAGAATGATCGCGCCGTACTGCCCTTCATCGAGTTTGCGCAGCCGCGTCTGCACATTGCCGCGCAGCGGCTCGATTCTGAGTTGCGGAAAATTCGCGCGCAGCTGGCATTCGCGCCGCAGGCTGGAGGTGCCGACGCAGGTGCCCGCGGGCAGTTCGGCAAGACTGCGATAATCGTTGGAAACAAAAGCATCACGCGGATCAGCGCGCTCCAGTGTCGCCGCCAGTGCGAATCCCGGCGGCAGATGCATCGGCACATCCTTCATCGAATGCACGGCGAGATCGGCACGGCCGTCGGCCAGTGCGTCTTCGAGTTCCTTGACGAACAGGCCCTTGCCGCCGATTTTGGAAAGCGATGTGCCGAGATTACGATCGCCTTCGGTGGTCATGCCGAGAATCGAAACCGCACGCTGCGGATATAATCGCTGCAGCTCGGCCTGCACATGCCGCGCCTGCCACAACGCCAGCGCAGATTCCCGCGTAGCGATCACGATCGAACCGGCCTCGCGCCGGGGATTACTCCGCATCATATTCTCTGCATCATATTGATTATATTGAATATTTTAAGCCGCTTTTGGTTCCTGATTGTAACATGCGTGCCGCTCGTCGCCGCACCGGCGATGGCCCAGTTGCAGCAGGCCGATGATCTCTCCCAGATCGCGGCGGAGGCACGCGCCAAACGCGTACCCGTACTGATTGCGTTCATGCAGCAATCCTGCCCCTATTGCGCGGTTGCACGAAAGAACCATCTCCTGCCGATTCAGTCCGACCCGCAGTGGGGCAAGCGGGTGCTGATTCGTGAGGTGGATGTCGACCGCAACACGGCGCTGCGGGATTTTGCCGGTGCCCCAACCACGCATCGCGCCTTCGCCCGTCTTCATCAAGTACGCAAGGTGCCGACACTGATTGTCTTTGATGCCGACGGTAAACCCGTGGGTTCGCCGCTGGTCGGCCTGATCAGCGAAGATTTTTACCGGCTCTATATTGAACAGGCGATTGAAGGCGGACTGGCCAGAATGCGCAGCCGCTGAGCGCGCTCAGCGCGCGAGTTCACGCACGATATGCTGCTGGCGACGGCTCACCGGAATACTCTCTTCAAGCCCGGCCAGCATTACCTGCCAGCCCCCCTCACCGGCCTCAGCGCCGATGCGTTCGAACCCGCGGATCGCCGCACGCGCCACCAGACAGTTGCGGTGCACGCGCACAAATTGCGCAGCGAATTCCTGCTCCAACCGGGTCAGCGACTCCTCAATCAGGTGCTCCCGTTGCGCGGTCCGCACCGTCACGTATTTCAGCTCGGCCCGCAGATACAACACCTCCGCAAGCGGGATCAGGTGCACCTTCCCGCGCTCGACCGCGCTGAGACAGGTTCGGGGCGCTTGCTGCAACTCGCGCAGCACCTCGACCTTGGGCGTTAACGTGCCCGCCGCCCGCGTCAGCGCTTCCTGCAGCCGCGCTGCGCGGATCGGCTTCAGCAGGTAATCCACCGCATGCAATTCAAAGGCGCGGATCGCGTACGCATCGTAAGCCGTCGTGAAAATGACCGCGGGTGGCCGCTCCAGCTGCTGCAGATGCTGGGCGACCTCCACACCATCCATGCCGGGCATGCGCACATCAAGCAGCGCCACATCGATGCCGCCCGCCTCCGCGGCCTGCAACGCCTCGCGACCGGTAGCTGCCTCGGCGGCCACCGTCACCGGCAGCGCATCGCCGATGTCAGCCAGCAGATCGCGCATGCGGCTGCGCGCCGGCGCCTCATCATCGACGATCAGCACACGCAGCGGCGTTGCGTTCACGGACGTCCCGCCTTGACGTAAGGCATGGCGATGCGCACCTCATAGAGGTTGTCACCTACCCTCGTCGTCAGCTCCGCGGCCACATCAAAATGCAGCTGCAGCCGCTCGCGGATATTGCCTACCGCCATCTTGTTGCCGCCATGGTGTCCGCCGGTGACTCGATAGGGATTGCGCAGCACCACATGCAGGCGGTCACGCACCGCATAGATATTGATGCTGACCACGCCGGGTGTCTCGCTCGGTTCAATGCCGTGATAAACGGCGTTTTCCAGCAGCGGCTGCAACGCCAGCGGCGGCACCAGCGCATCGCCCGGCATCTTGTCGATATGCCATTCGATCTGCAGCCGGTCGCCGAGCCGCAGCTGCTCCAGATCCAGATACTGCCGGCACAGCTCGATTTCATCGGACAAGGGTGCGAGTTCGCGGTTGTCCGCCATCAATGCGCGGAACAGACCGGCCATGTCTTCCAGCGCCGCTTCGGCGCGGCGCGGCTCCTGGCGTACCAGTGACAGCACCGCATTGATGCTGTTGAACAGAAAATGCGGACGGATACGCGCCTGCAGCGCCTGCAACCGGGCTTCCGCCAATGCCGGCGACAAGGCGCGCCCGCGAAGGTCGAAATACGCCAGCAGCATCACGGTCACCAGCGCCACCACAATCAGCCAGCGCATCAGCGAGGCCGGATCGACAATCAGCAGCCAGTGGCTGGCGTAATGCAGCACCGCCGTCAGCCCCATTTCGATGGCAAGGACAGCTGCGGCACCTGCAACATAAGGCAGCCGCTGCAAGAGACGGCCCAGCGCCGCCAGTACCAGCAGACTGAGGATCAGCAACGGTTCCACCAGAGCTGCATTACCGGTGATCTGGCGCGGCCAGTCACGCAGCTGCTGCACCTGCAGCAGTGCTGTGAGCAGAACCACGCCGTTGACGATCAGCAATATGCGCAGCAGGATTCCGAGGTTGCGGAAGTCCGGGAGAGCACCGGTGTGGGCGTTATGATTTATACTCAGCGCCATAGCCGTTTCATTCTAGCAGGCCCCACGCACAGGCCGTTTGCATCACCATGTCCTCAAAAGAAAAATCTCCGAGCAGCAGCGCCAAACCCGGCGCCACAAAACCCTGGTCCGGCCGTTTCAGCGAACCCGTTGACGATCTGGTCAAACGTTTTACCGCCTCCATCGGCTTCGATCAGCGGCTCGCCGAATTCGACATCCAGGGCTCGATCGCCCACGCACGCATGCTGCGCGCGGTCGGCATCCTCACCGCTGCCGATCTCGAAGCCATTGAAAAAGGCCTGGCGAGCATCGGCAGCGAAATCCGCAACGGCACCTTCCCGTGGTCTTTGGACCTCGAAGATGTACATCTGAACATCGAGCGCCGCCTCACCGACATGGTCGGAGACGCCGGCAAGCGCCTGCATACCGGGCGCTCACGCAACGACCAGGTCGCCACCGACGTGCGCTTGTACCTGCGCGCCGCCATCGACCACGTGCTGGCACTGATAAAGGGGCTGCAGCGGGCGCTGCTGGATCTGGCCGAGCACCATACTGAAACCGTGATGCCCGGCTTCACCCACCTGCAGGTGGCGCAGCCGGTATCGTTCGCGCATCACCTGATGGCCTATTTCGAAATGCTGTCGCGCGACGCACAGCGATTCGCCGACTGCCGCAAGCGCGTCAACCGGCTGCCGCTGGGCGCAGCCGCGCTCGCCGGCACCTCTTTCCCGATCGACCGCCAGATGGTCGCCAAGGAACTCGGCTTCGACGGCGTCTGTGAGAACTCACTCGACGCCGTTTCCGACCGCGACTTTGCGATCGAATTCGTCGCCGCCGGCGCGCTGACCATGACCCACCTCTCGCGTTTCAGCGAAGAGCTGATTCTGTGGATGAGCCCGCGCTTCGGTTTCATCGACATTGCCGACCGTTACTGCACCGGCTCGTCGATCATGCCGCAGAAAAAGAATCCCGACGTCGCTGAACTGGTGCGCGGCAAGACCGGTCGCGTCAACGGCCACCTCGTGGCGTTGCTGACCCTGATGAAAGGCCAGCCGCTGGCGTACAACAAGGACAACCAGGAAGACAAGGAACCGCTGCTCGACACCGTCGACACGCTGATGATGAGCCTGGCGGTGTTCGCCGGCATGGTCGGCGGCATCACGGTCAAACCCGAAGCGATGCGCAACGCAGCGCTGCAGGGGTACGCCACGGCAACGGATCTGGCCGACTATCTGGTCAAAAAGGGCCTGCCCTTCCGTGAAGCCCACGAAGCCGTCGCACTCGCCGTGCGCCAGGCGGAAACCCGCGGCTGCGATCTGTCTGAAATGTCTCTGGAAGACCTGCGGCAGTTCTCGCCGCTGGTCGGACCGGATGTTTTTGAGGCGCTGACGCTGGAAGGCTCGATGAAAAGTCGCAGCCATATCGGCGGCACCGCGCCGGCACGGGTCAAAGCCGCCATCACCAAGGCACGCAAGGCCATCGCCTGAGCCGGCGGGCGGAAAATCCGCCCGGCCTGAATCTTTTCGCGGACCCGTCCCACCCCTACAATCGGGCTTAATGTTGCCTTAATTCCCGGATTGCACACTGTCTCCGTTACTTTTATTCGGAGCAGACGATCATGGATATCCGGTTTCGTTTTGGCATCCCGCTGCTGGCAGTCGCCTGCGCGCTCTGCAGCACCGCAAGCGCCGCAACGCCCGCCGAGATTCGACAGGAATTCGCTGTGGCGGCCAAAGCTGCCACACCCGGCTTCGCCGGCCTGTCCGCAGCACGCGGCGAACAATTCTTCAAAAATACCCACGGCAAGGACTGGAGTTGTGCGACCTGCCACGGTGCGCGCCCGGTCAGCGACGGCAAACACGCGGTCACCGGCAAGATCATTTCGCCGCTGGCGCCAGCCGCCAATGCCAGTCGTTTCACCGAACTCGCCAAAACCGAGAAATGGTTCAAACGCAACTGCAATGACGTCCTCGGCCGCGAATGCACCGCCGCTGAAAAAGGCGACGTCCTTGAATACCTGATGACTTTGAACAAGGGTTAATGCCATGAATTACAGCCTCCGGACATCACTGGCCTGCGCAATGGTCTGCTGCCTTTCGATTGCAGGCACAGCGCTTGCCGATAACGTGTTTACCGGCAGCAATGCCAAATGGAAAGCCGAATGCGGTTCCTGCCATGTCGCTTATCCCGCGCAATTGCTGCCGGCGACGTCCTGGCAGCGGCTGATGAAAGGTCTGGACAAACACTTCGGTACCGATGCCTCCGTCGATGCAGCGACTGCAGCAGAGATCGGCGCCTTCCTGGATAAATATGCCGGCAGCAAGCGCGGCATTGCCGGAGAAAACACGCTGCGTGTCAGCGAAACCGCCTGGTTCCAGCGTGAGCACCGCAAGGTGGATGCCGCGACCTGGAAAAACCCCAAAGTCAAAAGCGCGGCGAACTGCGCGGCATGCCACACCGCCGCCGAAAGCGGCGATTACCGCGAACGCGGCATCCGTATCCCGCAATAGGAGAGTAGGCCATGACCAAACAAT
>JBIIZE010000346.1:0-3129 GCA_044346435.1 Burkholderiales bacterium | reverse complement strand
CCCGCACAGTGTGGTGTGGGACGAGGCCGAGAATCGCCTCCACGCGCAGAAGGCGCTGATGGAATACCTGCTGCTCGACAAAGTCGAGAACACTTAATTACTGCAACCCTGAAAATCATGAAAAAGTCCAATAAAATCAATAAGGTAGTTCTCGCCTACTCCGGCGGCCTCGATACCTCGGTCATTCTCAAATGGCTGCAGGACGTCTATGGCTGCGAAGTCATCACCTTCACCGCCGACATCGGCCAGGGCGAAGAAGTCTCGCCGGCGCGCAAAAAAGCGAAGCTGATGGGCGTCAAGCAGATCTTCATCGAAGACCTGCGTGAAGAATTCGTGCGCGACTTCGTGTTCCCGATGTTCCGCGCCAACGCGGTGTATGAAGGCGAGTACCTGCTCGGCACGTCGATTGCGCGTCCGCTGATCGCCAAACGCATGGTCGAGATCGCCCGCAAGACCGGCGCCGACGCGGTATCGCACGGCGCCACCGGCAAGGGCAACGACCAGGTGCGCTTCGAACTGGGCGCCTACGCGCTGATGCCCGACGTCAAGATCATCGCGCCGTGGCGCGAATGGGACCTGCTGTCGCGCGAGAAACTGCTCGCCTATGCCGACAAACACGGCATCCCCGTCGACTACAAAAAACGCAAAGGCGGCGCACCGTACTCGATGGACGCCAACCTGCTGCACATCTCCTACGAAGGCGGCATCCTCGAAGACCCGTCCTTCGAGCCGGAAGATTCGATGTGGCGCATCACCGTGTCGCCGGAGAAGGCGCCGAACAAACCCGAGTACGTCGAACTGACCTACTCCAAGGGCGACATCGTCGCCATCAACGGCAAAAAAATGTCTGCCGCGCAGGTGCTGACGCAACTCAACAAGCTCGGCGGCAAACACGGCATCGGCCGCCTCGACCTCGTCGAGAACCGTTATGTCGGCATGAAGTCGCGCGGCTGCTATGAAACCCCCGGCGGCACGATCATGCTGCGCGCCCACCGCGCGATGGAATCCATCACCATGGACCGCGAAGTACTGGCGCTGAAGGATGACCTGATGCCGCGCTACGCCCGCCTGATCTACAACGGTTACTGGTTCAGCCCGGAACGCCTGCTGCTGCAGCAACTGATCGACGAATCGCAGAAGTGCGTCAACGGCACGGTGAAGGTCAAGCTCTACAAAGGCACCGTCACCACCGTCGGCCGCGCCTCGAAAACCGACTCGCTGTTTGATCCGGCGATCTCGACCTTCGAGGACGACAAGGGCGCCTACGACCAGGCCGACGCCGGCGGCTTCATCAAGCTCAACGCGCTGCGCATGCGCATCGCTGCCAATCTGCGCAAGAAGCGTAAATAACGCAGCTAACCGTCTTACACGGGCAAACACGACTCCGTTCGCCCTGAGCCTGTCGAAGGGCGAGTTATCCGTGACAAACGGGCTTCGACAAGCTCAGCCCGAACGGCTTCCGGGTTATCGGAAACAAACAAGGAAATAATCATGCAATTCGACAACGTATCCGTCATCAAAAAAGCCAACGTCTATTTCGACGGCAAGTGCGTCAGCCACACCGTGATTCTCGCCGGTGGCGTACGCAAATCGGTTGGCGTCATCCTGCCCTCGACGCTGACCTTCAACACCGATGCGCCCGAGCGCATGGAAATCGTCGCCGGCAGCTGCCGCTACAAGCTGGCCGGCGCCGCTGACTGGAAAACCGTCAAGGCCGGTGAAAGTTTCGACGTCCCCGGCAAATCCAGCTTCCAGATCGAGCAAAGCGAGCCGCTGCACTACGTCTGTCATTTTGGTTAAGCGCGCATGACCACCATCGTTGTGGTGCGCAAGGGTCGCGACATCGCGATCGCCGCCGACACCATGACCAAGTGGGGCTCGGGCAAGGAAACCGCCGACTACGTCGTCAACCACGGCAAGCTGCTGCAGGTCGGTGACACCTGGCTCGGCCTCACCGGCAACGCCACTTTCAAGACCATCCTGCGAGATTATTTCTCGCGTCCTAAAGTGCGCGCGCGTTTTGACACGCCGCTGGAAATCTTCCGCACCTGGCAGGCGCTGCACGTCGCACTCAAAGCCGACTACCAGTTGCTCGCCACCGGCCATGATGACGAGCCGCTGGAATCAACGCGTTTCGACGCGCTGGTCGCCAACCGCCATGGCATCTTCGGCGTCGTGGCCCACCGCACGGTACAGGAGTTTTCCCGCTACTACGCCTTCGGCAGCGGCAGCAATTATGCGATGGGCGCGCTGCATGCGCTTTACAACGACCGCAAAATCACCGCCGAAGCGCTGGCCCGCCGCGCCGTTGAAACTGCGGCTGAATTCGATGATGCGACCGGCCTGCCGGTCGACTCGCAGAAAATCAGCCAATCCGCTCCGCGCAAACGCGCGCGCTGAACCCCGCGCCCCGCAGGACGCGGGGCGTATAATCCACACCTGATCCAAGAACAGCGAGGAAGCCATGCCCTCTTTTGACATCGTTTCCGAAGTCAATCAGGTCGAAGTGCATAACGCCGTCGACCAGACCAACAAGGAAGTTTCCACCCGTTTCGATTTCAAGGGCTCCGACGCCCGCGTCGAAATGAACGAGAAGGAAAAAACCCTCACCGTCTTCGCCGACGATGATTTCAAGCTGAGCCAGGTGCGCGATGTGTTGACCGCGAAGCTGGCCAAACGCGGCGTTGATACCCGTTGCCTGAAAATCGGCGACGGCGAAACCATCAGCGGCAACAAGATGAAACAGCCGGTCACCGTTCGCGAAGGCATCGAACAGGAGCTGGCGAAAAAAATCGTCAAGCTGATCAAGGACAGCAAGATGAAAGTCCAGGGCAGCATTCAGGGCGATGTGGTGCGCGTCTCCGGTGCCAAGAAGGATTTGCTGCAGGACGCCATCGCGCTGATCCGCAAATCCATCACCGACTTTCCGCTGCAGTTCAAGAACTTCCGCGACTGATCCCGCAACCGGGGGCGCATCGATGAGCCAGGAACAGGAAGCCCCCCCAGCAATTGCTTTCGCCGACGCCTTCCGTTTCTGGCTCAAGCTCGGCTTCATCAGCTTTGGCGGCCCCGCCGGCCAGATCGCCATCATGCATCAGGAACTGGTCGAGCGCCGGCGCTGGATTTCCG
>JBIIZE010000345.1:0-3135 GCA_044346435.1 Burkholderiales bacterium | reverse complement strand
GATGCGTGCCGTTCGAGTGGGCAAAGGAGTTGAGGTCAAGGATGATGCTCCGCTGACATTAAAGGTGGCGCAGCCGCAGCTGGACGCCTGGATGGCGGCCCTCAAGGAGGATGTGGCCCGTCTGAATCCGCCTGCAAAATAAATGACCCGCTGTCTCCGGGGGGGCATTTTTCTGATGTGAAGGCGGAGTGGTTTCGCATCAAGTTTGCTGTAGTCGTTTGCAACGCCGTTCGAATTGACCAAGGGGATAGATCGTGGAACAGATTGCCTCAACGCTGCACAAGCTGCCCGAGCTGTCGCTGTTCCTTAGCATCCTTCTCGGTCACTTCATCGGCCGCTTCCATTTCAAAGGCGTTGGTTTCGGCACCGTAGTCGGCACCTTGATCGCCGGGATCATCATCGGCATCGTCGCCAAACCGGAATTACCCGAGTTGTTGCGCTGGGCATTCTTTTACCTGTTCCTGTTTTCCATCGGTTATTCGATCGGGCCGCAGTTCTTCGGCAGCCTGCGCCGGGAAACACTGCCACAGGTCGCATTGGCGGTGATCATCTCCTTGACCGGTCTGGCCACGGTCATCGGCATGTCGGTGCTGTTCAATTTTGACGAGGGCATCGCGGTCGGCCTGCTCTCCGGCGGCATGACGCAGTCCGCCGCACTCGGAACCGGACTCAGTGCGATTTCGGAACTTCCGGTTTCTGCTGAACTCAAGGCCGCGCTGTCGGCGAATGCACCGCTGGCCGATGCGATTACCTATGGTTTCGGCGATCTCGGGCTGATCCTGTTCCTGACCGCAATCGGACCGTGGCTGATGAAAGCCGATCTGAAAAAGGAAGCGCAGGCGCTGGAACAGCAGATGTCCGGCGGCGAGTCGAAAACAGCAGTGTATTCAGACGTGCTTTTTGCTTTCCGTGCCTACCGCATGGAGCGTCTGGCGGGCATGACCGTTGGCGAGATCGAAGCGCGTTACGCGTCAGGGCGGCTGGCGGTGCAGCGCTTGCGGCGCGGCGAGAAGATGCTGGATATCAGCGCGGCACTGGCAGTGGTTCAGAACGACGAAATCGTTGTGTCCGGTCGGCGTGCTGCGCTTGCGGCATTCGAGCGCGATGCCGGCGCGGAACTCGACGACCCGGAACTGCTGGCGATTCCGCTGAAGACGGCCGTGGTGGTGGTCACCAACAAGAACGCCCATGGCAAAACGCTGGCGGCGCTGGCTGCCGATCGCAATCTGGCGCGTGGTGTTTATTTACAGTCTGTGCAACGTGGCGAAGTCATGCTGCCGGCGCGGCCGTGGACGGTGGTTGAGCGTGGCGACATCCTGCAAATCATCGGCGCGCCGGATGATGTGGAGCGCGCCGGGCGGCATATCGGATTTGTCGAAAAGGATCTGGCGAAGACCGATCTGGCGTTTCTGGCCGGCGGCATCTCTGTGGGCATCGTGCTCGGTTTGCTGAAGTTCAACGTTACCGGCATTCCGCTGGGTCTGGGCACTGCCGGCTCTATTTTGGTTATCGGCCTGCTTGCCGGTTGGGCACGTAGCCGTTATCCGGTATTCGGTTCAATCCCCGAGCCGGCGCAACGGCTGCTCGCGGACATCGGCCTGATTGTGTTCATCGCGATCGTCGGTCTTCATGCCGGACCGCATGCGGTCGAAGCTTATGAAAAAAGCGGCGGCGCATATTTCGCCAGCATTTTCTTTGCCGGCATGGTGGTAACGATGGTGCCGATTGCTGTCGGTGCAATTTTCGCGCGCAAGGTATTCGGCATGAATCCGCTGATGGTGCTGGGCGCGCTGGCCGGAGCGCAGACTTGCACGCCGGGACTCAATGCTCTGCGCGACGCCAGCGGCAGCAATATCGGTGCGCTCGCTTACACGGTGCCGTATGCCATCGGCAATATTTTACTGACGGTGTGGGGACCGGTGGTGGTGGCGATCATGTACGCGCTCAGAAACTGAGTTGCCGCCCGTCCGGTGTTGTCGAATAAATCTTCTATAATTCAAGGTCCAAGGCGAAATTTTGAAGGGAAGCAAAATGCATCGAATGTCCAGAGTTTTGGCGACTTTCCTGATTGTCGCGCTGACGGTCATGCCTTGGGCGCGAGCCCAGGAGGGCGGTGCAACCCAGTTCAAGAAAGAAGAAATCGAGCAGCTCGTTGCGCCTATCGCGCTGTATCCCGACGCGCTGGTGGCGCAAATCCTGATGGCCTCGACCTATCCGCTGGAAATCGTTTCGGCGGCGCGCTGGTCGAAAGCGAATCCCACCGTCAAGGACAAGGCGCTGGAGGACGCGATGCAGAAACAGAGCTGGGACCCCAGTGTGAAATCACTGACGGCGTTTCCCAGCGTGCTGGCGATGCTCAACGACAAGCTCGACATGACGCAGAAACTGGGTGACGCTTTCCTTGGTCAGCAGAAAGACGTGATGGCGGCGATCCAGACGTTACGCGCCAAGGCCGACAAGGCAGGCAACCTGAAATCGGGCAAGGAGCAGAAGGTCACCACCACGCAGGAAAACGGTCAGACGGTGATCGTGATTGAGCCGACGAATCCGCAGGTGGTTTACGTGCCGACGTACAACCCGACGGTGGTCTATGGTCCGTGGCCGTATGCGGCCTACCCGCCTTATTACTACTATCCGCCGGGATACAGCGCCGGGAGCGTGTTTTTTGCCTTCACATTCGGCGTGGCCGTCGGCAACGCGATGTGGGGCGGTTGCAACTGGGGTGGCGGCGGCAACGTTTATATCAATCACAACACCTACAACAATTTCAACAAGACCAATATCAATACCGGCGACTGGAATCACAAGCCAGAGCATCGCAAGGGTGTGCAATACCGTGACCAGGCGACGCAGCAGAAATTCGGCAAGGGTCCGGCGCAGGGCGCTGATTCACGCGAGGCATTCCGCGGCCGGGCTGAACAGGGTCGTCAGGAAATTGCACGTGGTGGAGCCGACAACCTGAAAGGCCGTCCCGCCGGCAGTGATGCACGGCCGAACGCCGGCTCGCGGGATCTCAACACCAAGAGCGCCGGCGATCGCAGCATGCAGCGTCCGTCGGGTGGTCGCGATACCGGTGCGTTCGATGGTGTCGGACAGGGTGGTCATACGCGTGATGTCAGCAACCGTGGTGCAGCA
>JBIIZE010000344.1:0-3136 GCA_044346435.1 Burkholderiales bacterium | reverse complement strand
CTGGGCTTTGCCATCGACTGGAGCCGCGAGCTCGCCACCTGCAAACCCGATTACTACCGCTGGAACCAGTGGCTGTTCCTGCGCATGCTGGAAAAAGGCATCGCCTACAAAAAAACCCAGGTGGTGAACTGGGATCCGATCGACCAGACCGTGCTCGCCAACGAACAGGTCATCGACGGCAAGGGCTGGCGCACCGGTGCGACGGTCGAAAAACGCGAGATCCCCGGTTATTACCTCGCCATCACCAAATATGCCGACGAACTGCTCGAAGCCCTCGACACGCTGCCGGGCTGGCCCGAGCGGGTCAAGGCGATGCAGGCCAACTGGATCGGCAAGAGCTACGGCGTGCGTTTCGCATTCCCGTACACCCTCGACGGCAAGGCTGAAAAACTGTGGGTGTTTACCACCCGCGCCGACACCATCATGGGCGTCACCTTTGTCGCCGTTGCCGCCGAGCATCCGCTCGCAACACGCGCGGCGCAGGGCAACGCCAAACTCGCCGACTTCATCGCCGAATGCAAACGCGGCTCGGTGATGGAAGCCGATATTGCGACGATGGACAAGAAAGGCATGCCGACCGGCATTTTTGTCGAACACCCGCTGACCGGCGAAAAAGTCGAGGTCTGGGTCGGCAACTATGTACTGATGGGTTACGGCGAAGGCGCGGTAATGGCGGTGCCGGCGCATGACGAACGCGACTTCCATTTCGCCAAACAGTATGGCCTGCGCATTACCCAGGTCATTGACGTCACCGGCCAGTCCTTCTCGACCGATGCCTGGCAGGAGTGGTATGCCGACAAGGAAAAAGGCGTCTGCACGCATTCCGGCAAATACGACGGCATGAACTATTCCGCAGCGGTGAATGCCATCGCCGCCGACCTCGCCGCCAAAGGCCTCGGTGAAAAACAGGTGCTCTACCGCCTGCGCGACTGGGGCGTCTCGCGCCAGCGTTACTGGGGTTGTCCGATCCCGATCATCCACTGCGCCGACTGCGGCGACGTGCCGGTGCCGGACAAGGACCTGCCGGTGGTGCTGCCCGAAGACTGCGTACCCGACGGTAGCGGCAATCCGCTGAACAAGCGTGCAGACTTCGTCAATTGCGCCTGCCCGAAATGCGGCAAACCGGCAAAACGCGAAACCGACACCATGGACACCTTTGTCGATTCGTCCTGGTACTACCTGCGTTATGCCTGCGCCGACAGCAGCACTGCGATGGTCGATGCCCGCGTCAACTACTGGCTGCCCGCTGACCAGTACATCGGCGGCATTGAACACGCCATCCTGCACCTGCTGTATTCGCGCTTCTGGAACAAGGCGATGCGCGACCTTGGCTTGGTGAAAATCGACGAGCCGTTCAAGAACCTGTTGACCCAGGGCATGGTGCTCAACGAAATCTTCTTCCGTAAACCGGCCGCCGGCCGCATTACCTACTACAACCCCGCCGACGTCGACCTGATCGTCGACGACAAGGGCAACCGCACCGGGGCCACCTTGCGCACCGACGGCCAGCCGGTCGAGTCCGGTGGCATCGGCACGATGTCGAAATCAAAAAACAACGGCGTCGATCCGCAGGCGCTGATGGAAAGCTACGGCGCCGACATCGCGCGTTTTTACATGATGTTCACCGCCCCGCCCGAGCAGACGCTGGAGTGGTCGGACGCGAGCGTCGAAGGCGCCTCGCGCTTCCTGCGCCGGGTGTGGTCGCTGGGTTACGAAACCGCGCAGCGTCCCGCCGCGGACATGCCGGCAGCACTGCCGGCGCCGCTGGCCGCCGCACGCCGTGAAATCCATGCCGTGCTGAAGCAGGGCAACTACGACCTCGGCCGCCACCAGTTCAACACCGTCGCCTCGGCGACGATGAAGATGCTCAATGCGCTGGAAGGGGTGCTCAAGGGCGGCAATGATGCGGCCGCCAATGCCGTGCTGCGCGAAGGCCTGTCGATCCTGCTGCGCGTGCTGTCGCCGATCACCCCGCACATCACCCACCAGCTGTGGCGCGACCTGGGTTATGGCGAGGACATCCTCAACGCGGCCTGGCCTGAACCCGATGCACAGGCGCTGGTCGAGTCCGAAATGGAACTGGTGGTGCAGGTCAACGGCAAGAAACGCGGAGATATTCGCATTGCGCGCGATGCCGACAAGGCTGCCATCGAGGCTGCGGCGCTGGCCGATGCCGAGGTGCAGAAGTTTGTCGCCGGGCAGCCGGTCAAAAAAGTTGTTATCGTGCCGGGACGCTTGGTCAACGTGGTGGTCTGATCGCCCATGAAAACATTTGTCGCCCTGCTTTGCACGCTGCTCCTTGGCGGATGCGGTTTCCAGCTGCGCAATGCGGCTAACCTGCCGTTTGATACGCTGTATCTTCAGGCTCCGGCGACTTCGCAGTTCGGCACGCAGTTGCGCCGATTGGTGAGCGCCGGGAGCAATACGCGTATTGTCGATACGGCCAAAGGGGCCGACGCCACACTGGTACTGGTCAACGAACTGCGCGAAAAAAACATTTTGTCGCTGTCCGGCGGCGGCCGCGTGCGCGAATACCAGCTACGCTACCGGATGTCCTACCGGCTTCTTGACAAGAATTCCGTCGAAATCTTCCCGCTCAGCGAAATCTCGCTGGTTCGGGACTTTTCGTTCAACGACAACGAAGCGCTGTCGAAGGAAGCCGAAGAAGCCCTTCTTTTCCGCGACATGCAAAGCGACGCCGTGCAGCAGTTGTTGCGCCGGCTGCAGGTCGTAAAACTCAATACCGTCCCCCCGGCCTCCCCCTGAAGCCTGTCGTAAGACAGCGCATTCTGCGGTAGCATTGGCAGCAACAATGCGCCTGTCCACCGAACAACTGGCCGGTCACCTGAAGCGGGAACTGCAACCGCTGTATACGGTGTTCGGCACCGAACCGCTGCTCGCTCTTGAAGCCAGCGATCGCATCCGCGCCAAGGCGCGCGCCGAGGGTTACACCGAACGCGAAGTACTGACCGCCGATTCCGGATTCAAATGGAACCAGCTCGCACTGGCCGGCAGTTCACAATCCCTGTTTGCCTCGCGCAAGCTGCTGGAACTGCGCATCCCCACCGGCAAACCGGGCAAGGAAGGCGGCGAAGCGCTGCAGAACTACTGCAAGTCGCTGCCGCCCGATACTGTC
>JBIIZE010000343.1:0-3139 GCA_044346435.1 Burkholderiales bacterium | reverse complement strand
CTACCCGCAGACCGCTGCCGGCGAAGAAGCCAAGGGTCAGGCCATCACCACCGCCAACCGCGTACTGTTCCATCGCGTCGCACACACGCTGAACTACCTCGACATCAAAACGGTAATCGTGTCCTGCGGCACCTGCATGGACCAGTTGCAGAAATACGAATTCGGAAAAATATTCCCGGGCTGCCGCCTGCTCGACATCCACGAATACCTGCTCGAGCGGGGCGTGAAACTCGAAGGCGTCACCGGCACGCGCTACATGTATCACGATCCCTGCCACTCGCCGATGAAAACGCATGCGCCGCTGAAAGTGGTCAACGCGCTGATGGCCGCACCGGTGGCGCTGAACGAACGCTGCTGCGGAGAATCGGGCACGCTTTCGGTGACGCGGCCCGACATTTCGACACAGGTGCGTTTCCGCAAGGAAGAGGAAATGCGGCGCGGCGCGGCAAAACTGCGCGAAGGCGGCGAAGGCCCTCTGAAAATCCTGACGTCCTGCCCGTCATGCCTTCAGGGGCTGGCCCGCTTTACGCCTGATACCGCCGTTGAAGCGGATTACATCGTCGTGGAAATGGCGCGCCATCTTCTCGGCGCCGACTGGATGGAACAATACGTGGCGCGCGCCAATAACGGCGGTATCGAGCGCGTTTTGCTGTAATGCGTGGCATTCTTCACACTGAAAGCCGCAGCAGTTGTCGTGGAACAGCGACATGTGACATATTCACTTGCCGCATCTTTTCAACCACTGGATTATTCGTACCCGCTCAACATTGGGGTACGTCATGGCTACTGTCTTGAGTGCTAAACAAGGTTTGCTGAAAATCGCCGACGCATCGGCAACACGGGCATTTATTGCCCAGCTTGCAAATTCATCACCTGCGCAACGGCAAGCGCAGTTGCTGACACAACTGCAACTGCTGACCGAGACCGGCGTCACCGGTACTCCGCGCCTTCAGGTGCTTGAACTGCTGCGCGAAACCACACTGGAAGCCCAACACGCCCGCAGCAAGGAATACTGGGGCAGGCCGGTGCCTTTTGACGATGACACCCGTGAAATATTCAATCGCAGCGTCTCGCTTTGGCGCGCGCTGGCGGACGCCTATGAATCGCTGATTACAGACATGGCGGAAGCCTCGCCCGAACTCGCCGGCCACGCCGCGCTGGTCTGTTACCGCGCACTGCGCTGCACCGGTTTCGGCATGAACGCCTATAACCGCGCTTACCATGCGGTTCCGGGCTCGCTTTGGGAACAGTTGCATCGTCTTTATGCCTTCGCCGAAAGCGCCGGTGTCACCGACACACCGGTCACCGAAAGTGCGGATGCCAAAAGCACGGTCAATCTGGCCTACCTGCAGATCGTGCTGACCCAGCGCGCCAACCCAGACTCCCTGTCACTGCTGCAGATGAACACCATCGACCGCGCTCTTGCGCAATGGGTGCCCCTGGGAGGCATTTCGACGACTCCGGTGGCGGTTGATGCCAATGTTGCCCTGGGCATCGACCTTGGCGCAGCGGAAGGTGCGAGACGGCTGAAAAACCTCAAGGGCGACAACCTGCGTTATCTGGATCTGGAAAAAATCGGTGACAAGCTGCGCCAGACCGCCGTCGCCCTGAAAAACCAGGGTCCCGACAAACTGGGGTTGGGACCGGTTTCGCGCGAAGTCTGCGAGAAACTGATGCTCAATCTGCATTCGCACTGGCTCGCACCGGGGACCGGTCGCGTTGACGAACGCAAAGCCGTTTCATTCAACGTGCTGGTTTCCGGCACGCTGGCCGCCATGCATTACAACATCAGCGGCAAACCTTTCTCGCCGCCCGATGCCGGACTGCACTCGCGGGCGCGTTTTGAAATGGCCGGTTTTGAGCGCGTCGACGGTCCTTCCGTCGGCGAAGCCTCCATGCGCAGCCGCTCGCTGGAAACCTGGAGCGTTGCCAACCAGAGCGCATCCGGCATCCTCGGCATGTGCCGGAAACCCACCGACACCACGCGTCTCACGCACAACCAGCTGCTGGGTCTGGTCGCCCCCAACGGCAATACCTATCTGGGGTTTGTGCAACGGCTGAGCGTTGATACTGAAGGCATGACCTGGCTCGGCTTCCGGCTGCTGCGCGCGAAGGCACAGGCCATCGCCGCACGTATCGCCGACAACCAGATTCCCTACGACCGGGCTTTGCTGCTGGCAGGCGTTCCGGGCGGAGAACCGCAAACGGTGGTGGTTGCTCCGGGCACTTATGGTCCCGGACGTGTACTCGACATCCATGACGGCAAACCGCGCCAGATCCGGCTGACCGCAGTGCTCGACAGTGGCTCGAATTTCGAGCGCGTCACTTACAACGCGGCCTGAAACGGCGCCTCCTGAACAGGGGGCAGCGTTGTTTTCAGCGGACTATGCCACGGCGCGTGCGCGCTTTCGTGAGGCCGCACGCCTCCATGGCGATACTGACGAAGCGCTGCCGATCGCGGCCCGCGGCCCCGAGTACGAAGAACTGAGTATTGATATCGCGTGGCTCGGCGCACGCGATGCGCGACGTGTTGTTCTGCATGTCAGCGGCGTGCACGGGGTCGAAGCCTACGCCGGCTCCGCCACCCAGCTGGCGCTGCTCGCCTCGCCACCTGCACTTCCCGCTGATGGCGCGCTGGCGCTGGTGCACGTGCTCAATCCCTATGGCATGGCCTGGCTGCGACGTGCCAACGAACACAATGTCGATCTCAACCGCAATTTCCTGCCGGATTCCGCGAGCTGGACCGGAGCGCCGCCGCTGTACCGCCGGCTCGACGGACTGCTTAATCCGGCGTCGCCTCCGGCCCGTGACGGCTTCAGCCTGCGTCTGGCGATGCGCGGCCTGACGCACGGCGTTCACGCCGTGCGTCAGGCCATCGCCCACGGCCAGCATCGTTACCCGAATGGGCTTTTTTACGGCGGCGCCGAACTACAACCGGGGCCGCGGCAATTCTGCGAATGGCTGCAGCAGCGCATGGCTGCGGCGGACTCCGCTTTTGTCATCGACATGCATTCCGGTCTGGGACACCACGGTGCCAGCACTCTAATCGTCGAGCCCGGCACCAGCGCGGCCGCAAGCGCAGAACTGGAGGCGGCCGTCGCACAGCCCGTGATCGGCGGCGCAACGGTGCCGGCCGCCT
>JBIIZE010000027.1:0-11827 GCA_044346435.1 Burkholderiales bacterium | reverse complement strand
CGAATCACGGCCGTTTGTGCGTGAAGGGCCGTTACGGTTTCGATTACGCACATCACCCGCAGCGTCTGACCAAGCCGCTGATCCGCAAGCCCGGCGTGCCCAAACATGCTGATTTCACGATGGACCCGGCGAACCCGCTGGAGCATTTCCGTGAAGCGAGCTGGGAAGAGGCGCTGGATCTTGCCGCCAGCAAGCTGAAAGGCATCCGCGACCAGTACGGCAACAAGGCGCTGGCCGGTTTCGGTTCCGCCAAAGGCAGCAACGAAGAAGCCTATCTGTTCCAGAAGCTGGTGCGTACCGGTTTTGGTTCCAACAACGTCGACCATTGCACCCGTCTGTGCCATGCTTCAAGTGTGGCGGCGCTGATGGAGGCCGTCAGTTCCGGCGCGGTGTCGAACCAGGTCAATGATGTGGCACACGCCGAAGTGATTTTCCTGATCGGTGCGAACCCGCTGTCCAATCACCCGGTGGCGGCGACCTGGATCAAGAACGCGGTGAAAAACGGCGCGAAGCTGATCTATGCCGATCCGCGCCGGAACGAACTGTCTCGACACGCGACCCACGCGCTGCAGTTCAAGCCGGATACCGACGTTGCGCTGCTCAATGCGATGATGCATGTCATCGTCCATGAAGGACTGGTCGACGAGGACTTCATCCAGTCACGCACCATCGGCTATGAAGATCTGAAAAACAACGTCGAAGGGTACAGCCCGGAAGCGATGGCGCCCTTGTGCGGCATCCCGGCGGAAACCATCAAGGAAGTGGCGCGGCTTTATGCGACTTCGAAGGCCTCGATGATTCTCTGGGGCATGGGTATTTCGCAGCACGTCCACGGCACCGACAATGCGCGCTGCCTGATTGCGCTGTGTTTGATGACCGGTCAGATCGGCAAGCCGGGCTCGGGTCTTCATCCGCTGCGCGGCCAGAACAATGTGCAGGGCGCTTCCGACTCGGGCCTGATTCCGATGCTGTTCCCGGACTATCAGCGCGTCGACAATCCTGATGCTCTGGCCCGCTTTGAAAAACTGTGGGGCACCAAGCTGGATTCCAAGCCGGGCCTGACCGTGGTCGAAATCGTGCATGCGATTCTCGATGGCGACATCCGCGGCATGTATGTGATGGGTGAAAACCCGGCGATGTCCGATCCGGATGCCAACCACGCGCGTGAAGCACTGGCGAAGCTGGACTGGCTGGTGGTGCAGGAAATTTTCCTGACCGAAACCTGTTATCACGCTGACGTGATCCTGCCGGCAACCGTATGGCCGGAAAAAGACGGCACTGTCACCAACACCGATCGTATGGTGCAACTCGGCCGCAAGGCGGTTGACGCGCCGGGCGAAGCCAAGCCGGATCTGTGGATCATCCAGGAACTGGCGCGTCGTCTGGGCCTGGACTGGAACTACAACGGTCCGAAAGACGTGTTCAACGAGATGCGTCTGGCGATGAACTCGATCGCCGGCATCACCTGGGAGCGGCTGGAAGCCGAGAGCAGCGTGACCTATCCCTGCGTCAATGAGGGGGACCCCGGGCAACCTACTGTTTTCATTGATAAATTTCCGACGCCGACGGGGCGGGCGAAGTTTGTGCCGGCCGACATCATTCCGGCCAATGAACGGCCCGACGGCGAATTCCCGTTTGTACTGATCACCGGACGGCAACTGGAGCACTGGCATACCGGGTCGATGACCCGTCGCGCCGGCGTACTGGATGCGATCGAGCCGGAACCGACTGTGTCGATGCATCCGCTGGATCTCGATGCGCTTGGCGCGAAGGGCGGCGATGTGATCACGGTGGCGTCACGTCGCGGCATCATTTCTCTGCATGCGCGTGCGGATGACGGCACGCCGCGCGGTTCGGTATTCATTCCGTTTGCGTTCTACGAGGCGGCCGCAAATATGCTGACCAACGCGGCGCTGGATCCCTTCGGCAAGATTCCCGAGTTCAAGTATTGCGCGGTCAAGGTGATGAAAGGCGGCGAGCTGACGCCGCGTTCCAGTTACGGTGGCGGACAGGTGCTGGCGAAACTGGCCAAGGTTTAAGGCTGTAAAACACGACGCCCGCAGGCGCGGGTATCAATAATTATTTTTTGTTCAGGAGAGGAACCAACATGGCACTGTCGGACATCGAAATTGCCCAGGCGGCAAAAATGGAGCGCATCAACAAGATTGCGCAGAAGCTGGGCATCCCGGAAGAGCATCTGGTGCCTTATGGCCACTACAAGACCAAAGTGTCGCTGGAATATGTCGACAGCCTGAAGAGCAAAAAAGACGGCAAGCTGATCCTTGTCACGGCGATCAACCCGACGCCCGCGGGCGAAGGCAAGACGACTACGACTGTGGGCCTCGGCGATGCGCTGAACCACATCGGCAAGAAGGCGATGATCTGCCTGCGCGAGCCCTCGCTGGGTCCGGTGTTCGGCGTCAAAGGCGGCGCGGCGGGCGGCGGTTATGCCCAGGTCGTGCCGATGGAGGACATCAACCTGCATTTCACCGGTGACTTCGGTGCGATCGCACTGGCGAACAACCTGCTCGCCGCGATGATCGACAACCATATTTCGCACGGCAACGAACTCGGCATTGATCCGCGCCGCATCACCTGGAAGCGCGTGATGGACATGAACGACCGCGCGCTGCGCGATATCGTTGTGTCGCTGGGCGGCACCGCCAACGGCTACCCGCGTGAAGACGGTTTCGACATCGTTGTGGCTTCAGAAGTCATGGCGATTTTCTGCCTGGCGACGTCGCTGAAGGATCTGAAAGAGCGTCTCGGCAACATAGTGTTCGGTTACACCCGCGACAACAAACCGCTGCGCGCGCGCGACCTGAAGGCCCATGGCGCGATGACCGTGCTGCTGAAAGACCAGCTGGCGCCGAATCTGGTGCAGACGCTGGAAAACAACGCGGCCTTCATCCACGGCGGCCCGTTTGCCAACATCGCCCACGGCTGCAACTCGGTGATCGCCACCAAGACCGCGCTCAAGCTGGTTGACTACGTCGTGACTGAAGCCGGTTTCGGCGCCGACCTCGGCGCCGAGAAGTTCCTTGACATCAAGTGCCGCAAGGCCGGGCTGATGCCGGCTGCGGCGGTGATTGTTGCCACCGTACGCGCACTCAAGCACCACGGTGGCGTCGGCAAGGAAGACCTCAACAAGGAGAACCTGGCCGCACTGGAAAAAGGCCTGGTCAACCTCGAGCGTCACGTTCACAACGTCAAGAACGTCTACAACATTCCCTGCGTGGTGTCGGTCAACCGCTTCACCGCCGATACCAAGGCCGAAATGGATCTGCTCACCGACCGCATCGCCAAGCTGGGCGCGCGTGTTGTCGTGGCGAACCACTGGGGCGAGGGCGGCAAAGGCGCGGCCGAACTGGCCAACATCGTGGTCGAGCTGTGTGAGCAGAAGTCGAACCCGACCTTTGTTTACGAAGACAGCGACACGCTGTGGGACAAGATGAAAAAGATCGCGACCAAGGTTTACGGCGCAGCCGATATTTCCGCCGATTCCAAGGTGCGCAACCGCATCAAGGAACTGCAGGAAGCCGGTTACGGCCATTACCCGGTTTGTGTGGCGAAAACCCAGTCGTCGTTCTCGACCGATGCCAGCGTGCGTGGTGCACCGAGCGGGCACATGGTGAACGTCCGTGAAGTGCGGCTTGCCGCCGGTGCGGAATTCATCGTGATGATCTGCGGTGACATCATGACCATGCCGGGACTGCCGAAGGTTCCGTCCTCGGAAAAGATCGATCTGACCGATGACGGCAAGGTGATCGGGCTGTTCTGAACGTATAATGCGTGGACCTCGTCCTGATCTGGGCGAGTGCAGCAAGATTTTGCAGCAGGACGCGTCAAGCCAGGGGCTTCGCGTTGCAAAGGGGAGTAGCTAGGGCAGCGCTGTGATGGCTGCCCCGGTCGGGCCGCCAATTCGGGATGTGGACAATTGTCCGCTCCCCGGTCCGCCGGCAAAAGCAATTTTGCAAGCAAGACCTTTGCCCAACAATGGGCAAAGGTCTTTTTTTTTGCGTTAACAACGAGGCTGTAGCGGCTGATCGCTGCACCGTCGACATGCCGGAGAAGACAATGGTCGTGGATATCAGCAACCCGCAGTTCTGGATCGCCGTCATGCAGATTATCGCTATCGATATCGTGCTCGGCGGCGACAATGCGGTCGTGATCGCGTTGGCCTGCCGCCGCCTGCCCGAGCGCCAGCGCAGGCTGGGTATCATCTGGGGGGTTGCCGGCGCCATCGGCCTTCGCGTCATCCTGATCTTTTTCGCACTTCAGCTGCTGTCTGTTCCTTTCCTCAAGGTCGCCGGTGCAGCCTTGCTGGTCTGGATCGGCGTCAAGATGATGCAGCCGGAAGCAGGCGAAGGGGACCACGACGTAGAGGCCAGTGGCACGCTGTTCGGCGCGATCAAAACCGTCATCATCGCTGATGCGGTAATGAGCCTGGATAACGTGATCGCCATTGCGGGTGCCGCGAAGGGCAACCTGGGCCTGGTGATTTTCGGGCTTGTGGCGAGCGTGCCCATCATTGTATGGGGCAGCAAGTTCGTGATGAAGCTGATGGACCGTTACCCGGTGGTGATCGTCTTGGGCGGCGGGCTGCTCGGATGGATTGCCGGTGATATGACGGTGACGGATGTCGCACTCAAAGACTGGATGGCGGCCAACGTGCCGGTGGCCAAGTGGGTCGGGCCCGTGCTCGGCGCTCTGCTGGTTGTCGGTGTGGGAAAATGGCTGGCTGCCCGAGCGGTCAGCAAGCGGACCCCACTGGTGGAACTCGGGCAGCAGGTTGCTGCTCCGGCAGCCGTATCAGCGGAAGCGCTGTCTTCCGTGTACCTAAACCGTATCCTGCTGCCGGTGGATGCATCCGATGCTGCCGCCCGTGCTGTTGAACATGTTCTGAAAATCCGCGGACGGCACCCAGCACCCGAATCGCTGGATATCCATTTGATAAATGTGCAGCGTGAAGTGACCGGGGATATCAGCCAGTTCATCGCCCAGCAAACCTTGCAGGATTACCACCTGGAGAACAGCGTCAAGGCGCTGGCCCGGGCGCGCAAGTTGTTAGAAGATGCTGGCGTGAAATTCAGCGAGCACAAGCTGGTCGGCAAACCTTGGGACGTCATTAGCGAATATGCTAGTGCACATCTGTGTGATCTGATCGTCATGGGTAGCCGCGGGCTGGGGACGCATACGGGCGCCTTGCTCGGTTCTGTGGCACTGGGTGTGGCGCAGCGCAGCACCGTTCCGCTACTGCTTGTGAAGTGATGTAGAAATTATGGCAAGACAAGACGTGTTTTGTTGACTCGACGAAAAGCGCTGTGTTAAAAAGCCCTACGTGCTTTTGGGGTTTTTGGGAAGCATGCGCTAAAGGGGAGTAGCTACAGCGGCACTAACAACAACAAGCCGCTGCGACATGGTCGTCATCACGGGAATCCGAAACGAGTCGGTTCCCCGGCCATGCCGGCAATTTGTCATTGCAAGCGAGACCTTTGCCCTAGAAGAACGGTAATTGCTGATGTGGCAAAGCCGTTCTGGGATAAAGGCCGGGTTGCAATGCTTTCCTTATAGCTCCCGGCATGCGGTCCTTGAGGTTGCAACTAAGGGAGTATGCATGCATCAGATTCAAGCAGGACGGCGTGTCCGGCTGCCGGCCATTTTGTGTGCCGGCTTGCTGCTTTCGGCATTATCCGGTTTTGCCGCTGCTGCCGAATCGCCGGCGGTATTCGGTATCCCCTTCGATTTCATCCTGTTTGCGTTGACCCTGCTCGGCGTCGCACTGTTCCACAAGTACACGCTGCAGGTGGCGCTGACCGGATTGGCGGTAATCACGCTGTACAAGCTGGGTTTCACCGGTTTCAAGACCGGAGAAGGCCTAGACGGGCTGATCGGCCACCTTGCACATGAGTGGGTGATCCTGACTAACCTGCTGGGTCTGCTGGTGGGTTTTGCGCTGCTGTCGAACCACTTCGAGAAAAGCCACCTGCCGCAGGTGCTGCCGAAGTACCTGCCGGACGACTGGAAGGGGGCATTTGTCCTGCTGGTGATGATTTTCGTGTTGTCGGCCTTTCTCGACAACATCGCGGCGGCACTGATCGGCGGCACCATTGCGGCAACGGTGTTCCGCCGCAAGGTGCATATCGGTTACCTGGCGGCCATCGTTGCGGCTTCCAATGCCGGCGGCTCGGGCAGTGTGGTCGGCGACACCACGACCACAATGATGTGGCTTGACGGTGTCGATCCACGGGATGTTCTGCATGCCTATGTTGCTGCCGCCACGGCCCTCGTGGTGTTCGGCATTCCGGCAGCGATCCAGCAACAGCGTTATTCGCCGATCGTTAAAAATGAAGGCAAGCACGCCCCGGTTGATTGGTCGAGGCTCGGCATAGTCGCTTTCATTCTGATTGTTGCCATCATCACCAACGTCACGGTCAACCTGAGCTTCAATCATTTGTCTGATGCTTTCCCGTTCATCGGCGTGGCAGTGTGGCTGGCCATCCTGGTGTGTGTGCCCTTGCGCAAGCCGCAGTGGGACCTGGTGCCGGAGGCATTCAAGGGCAGTGTTTTCCTGCTGTCACTGGTGCTGTGCGCTTCGCTGATGCCGGTGGAAAAGCTGCCGCTGGCATCGTGGCAGTCGGCGTTCGGCCTCGGCTTCATATCCTCGGTGTTCGACAACATCCCGCTGACCGCGCTGGCGCTGAAGCAGGGCGGTTACGACTGGGGTGTGCTGGCCTATGCCGTGGGTTTCGGCGGCTCGATGATCTGGTTCGGTTCCAGCGCCGGCGTCGCGCTGTCCAATATGTATCCGGAAGCGCGTTCAGTGGGCCTGTGGCTGCGCCACGGCTGGCATGTGGCAATCGCCTATGTGATCGGATTTTTTGTGATGCTCATGATCGTTGGCTGGGAACCGCACGAGCGGCACAAGCCCGCGCCTGCCGGCGCAGCAGTCACCGAGCCGGCCGCAATACCATCTTCTGTTACAAACAAATAATTAATTTTTAACGGTTTTTATTGGGGAAGAGAAGAACTATGGAAGCGATGCAATGGCTAACCCTGGTCATCTTTGCGGTGACCATCCTGATCGTCATTACCAACTGGATAGACAGCACGCTGGCGGCGCTGATCGGCGTCGCGCTGATGTGCTGGATCGGTGTCATGACCGAAACCGACGCGTTCAAGCTGGTGGACTGGAACGTGATGGCGATCCTGATCGGTATCTGGATCATTGCCGGTTATTTCGGCAAGTCCGGGGTGCCGAGCTGGCTGTCGATACAGGCGCTGAAGCTCTCCGGCGGCCGTCCCGGCCTGCTGGTCATCATTCTGACCTTCCTCGCCGGTTTCATTTCGATGTTTGTCGACAACGTGGTGACCATCCTGATGATGGCGCCGGTGGCTCTGCCGCTCTCCCGCGCGCTCAAGCTGCCTGCTGTACCGGTAGTGCTGATGATCGGTTTCGGCGCCAACTTCATGGGTACCGCGTTGATCATCGGCGATCTGCCGCCGCAGATGCTGCACAGCGTCGCCGGTGCTGAATTTTTCGACTTCATCTGGCAGCATGGCCGGCCATCGTCGTTTCCGATTCTGATGCTGACTTTTGTTATCACGCTGGCAGTGATGTGGTGGTACGGTTTCCGCGGGCACAAGCGTGTTACCGACCTGTCGAGCCTTGGCGTCGAGGCCAAGATCGAGAACCCGCTGTTTGCGACCATTGTCGTCGGCTGGTTCCTCGGTACCGTGATCGCGATGTCGATGCGCGAATATATTGGCGTGCAGCTCGGCTTCATCGCGCTGACTGGCGCGATTTCGCTGGTGCTGGTGCTGTCGCTGCTCGGCGACCGCGTCAAGGAGGCCACCAGTTTCGAAGAATGTCTGCAGGAACTCGATTGGCGGGCGATTTTTTTCTATATCGCGCTGTTTGCACTGGTCGGCGGCCTCGAGAAAAGCCATATCCTCGATCTGCTGGCTAATCAGCTCAAGCCGATCTTCCTCGAAAACTATGCGCTGGGCGCGACGCTGCTGTACTGGATTACCGTGCCTATTGTCGGTCTGGTCGAGCACGACGCCTACATTCTGACCTTCCTCCATACCATCAAGGATCTGGCGAAGGACGGCATCGAGCCGTGGCCGCTGTGGTGGGTGGTGCTGTGGGCGGGCACGCTGGGCAGCAACCTGACCATCGCCGGCGCACCGGCGTTGTATGTGGCGCTGTCGCTGGGCGAGAAGGAGGAAGGGCGCAAGGTGTCGTTGCGCGAATTCCTGGCGTGGAGCGTGCCGTTCACGCTGGTCTGCTCATTCGTTTGTTACGTACTCGCGATGGTGATCTGGGTGCTGCCTTACGCGAAGTAGGTGCGATGCGCCAAAAAGTGCGCACACTGTTAAAGTCATCCGGCGCAGCTGCGTGCGTCGGACAACAAAATTGAAGGAGATGAACATGTTCAAGAACATTCTGGTTCCGACCGACGGCTCTGCGCTGTCCCGTTCCGCAATCGCCGCCGCGGTAAAGCTGGCGAAAACCATAGGCGCAAAAGTGACGGCGGTTTACGCGGCGCCTCCGGCGACCCCGTTGGTCTATAAAAGCCTGCTGCCGGTGGGTTACGGCACATCGACCGAGCACGCCGCGGCGATCCGCAAGTCCGCCGAACTTTATCTGGGGGTCATCGAGAAAGCCGCCAAGGCGGCGAAAGTCCCGTACAAACTGGTCAACACCACCAGTGATTTCCCGGCCGATGTGATTCTGGCCACGGCGAAAAAGGAAAATTGCGACTTGATTTTCATCGCTTCGCATGGGCATCGCGGCCTGACCCGCGCGCTGCTGGGCAGCCAGACGCAGAAAGTCATTGCCGGGGCGAAAGTGTCGGTGTTCGTGCATCGCTGATAACCAGATTTCGCCTGGCGGATCGCCCGCCAGGCGGAGTTTGTTAAGTGTTTGTATTTAATTGTTTATTTAGGCCTTGATGTCGTGGATGTTATGCGACGGGCTGGTCCGCTGTCGGCAGCCTTCCGGTTGTGCAATCAATAATCCCTTGGAGACGAGTTCCCAAGCGGGCGGATATACTCGATTCTTGATTGCGGTCAATTCTTTCGTGTGGCGGGATGCGAAAGAATGGGCGTACGGCAATTACAACAAAGTTGGGCCGCGGCTGTATCGCGGGGTTACTCAGCAAGCCGTCGTTTAACTGTTTAGGAGGAGTGATATGAATATTCAGCGAGCATTGGCGCGCGGCATACTGCCGCTCGTGGCAGCGTTTGGTCTTGTGTCAGTTGCAGCCCCTGCGGCCGCATGGGAACCCACCAAGCCGGTTGAGTTCATCATCCCTGCCGGTACCGGCGGCGGTGCCGACCAGATGGCCCGGCTGATCCAGGGCATTGTTGCCAAACACAACCTGATGAAGCAGGCCCTGATTCCGGTGAACAAATCGGGCGGCGCCGGCGCGGAGGGTTTCCTCGAGGTCAAGGCGGCCAAAGGCGACCCGCACAAGATCATCATTACCCTGTCCAACCTGTTTACCACCCCGATGGCCACCGGCGTTCCTTTCAACTGGAAGGATCTGACCCCGGTCGCGATGCTGTCCCTCGACAACTTCGTGCTGTGGGTGAACGCCGAAGACCCCTACAAATCGGCCAAGGAGTTTCTTGATGCCGTGAAAAAAGGTGGTCCGAACACCTTCAAGATGGGCGGTACCGGCGCGAAGCAGGAAGACCAGATCCTGACGGTCGCGATCGAAAAAGCCGCCGGCGTCAAATTCACCTACATCCCCTTCAAGGGCGGCGGTGCCGTGGCGACGCAGCTGGTGGGCAAACACATCAATGCGACGGTCAATAACCCGATCGAAGCGGTTGCCCAGTGGCGCGCCGGCAAACTGCGCGCCCTGTGCGTGTTTGACGACGAGCGCATGCCCTACAAGACCAAGGTCACGGATACGCAGTCCTGGTATGACGTGCCGACCTGCAAGGAGGCCGGGGTGTCGACTGAGTACGTGATGCTGCGCGGCATCTTCATGCCGGCGGGTGTTTCGCCTGACGTCGTCAGTTTCTACGTTGACCTGTTCAACAAGGTGCGTGCGACGCCTGAGTGGAAGAAGTTCATGGAAGAAGGCGCCTTCAACCAGACTTATCTCACCGGCAAGCCCTACGCGGACTGGGTGGGCAAGGCGGAGGCACTGCACTACGACTTGATGAAGGAAGCGGGCTTCCTGGCTAAACCCTGATTGTGGTCTGGCGCGAACCGGATGTTTCCCGTCCGGTTCGCCTTTTGATGCAAGCGGTTTCAGCACTGCAATCTTTTTCCTGAAACAAAACGCCAATGACTGAAAAGCAAGGTTCCGACGAGGTCGCGAGCGCAGGAGTGTCAATGCGCAGCGCGGAAGTTGTGGTGGCTCTGTTCATGCTCGCATTGGGCGCGCTGGTGATTTTCGACAGTGTGCGCCTGGGCTGGGGTTGGGGGACGGAGGGGCCCGAGGCGGGCTATTTCCCCTTCTACATCGGTTTATTGATCTGCATCGGTTCGCTGGTGACCCTGTTCCAGGTTCTGCTCGGCAGCCAGAGCAAAGGGCACAAGATATTCGTTGAATGGAGTGCCCTGCGCCTGGTGCTGCAGGTGTTGCTCCCGGCGGCAGTCTATGTGTTGGGCATTCAGTTGATCGGCATTTATGTGGCCTCTGCCGCCTATATCGCTGTGTTCATGGTGTGGCTCGGCAAATACGGTTGGACCCGGGGTCTTCTGGTGGGCGCCGGTGTCAGTGCAGTCACTTTCGCGATGTTCGAAATCTGGTTTCAGGTGCCGTTGTTCAAGGGGGAATTCAATCCCTTGAGCCTGATCGGCTACTGACGCCACCAAACGACTGACCTAAGGGAGCTGGTACCTTGGAAGAAATCAATGCCCTGTTTCACGGGTTTTCGGTTGCGCTGACGCCGTTCAACCTGCTGCTGATGTTCATCGGCGTCACCCTGGGCGTGCTGATCGGTGTGCTGCCCGGTTTGGGTGGCGCCAACGGGATCGCGATCCTGCTGCCGCTGACGTTCACCATGCCGCCGACATCTGCGGTGATCATGCTGTCGTGCATTTACTGGGGCGCGCTGTTCGGCGGCGCGATCACGTCGATCCTGTTCAATATTCCCGGCGAACCCTGGTCCGTAGCGACCACGTTTGACGGCTATCCGATGGCCCAGCAGGGCAAGGCCGGTGAGGCGCTGACCACAGCGTTCACGTCGTCTTTTATCGGCGCCTTTTTTGCCATTGTGATGATCACCTTCCTGGCGCCGCTGGTGGCGAAGTTCGCCCTGCAGTTCGGGCCGCCGGAATTCTTCGCGGTGTTTTTCCTGACCTTCTGCAGTTTTATCGGCATGGGCAAAGAGCCGCCGTTCAAGATCCTTGTAGCGATGATGCTTGGCTTCGCGCTCGCGGCAGTCGGTATCGATACCGTGACCGGCCAGCTACGGCTGATTTTTGGCTGGCACGAACTGATGCGCGGTTTTGACTTCCTGATCGCGGTGATCGGCCTGTTCGGCATTGGCGAAATCCTGCTGTCGATGGAAGAGGGACTTTCCTTCTCCGGCCGTACGGCGAAGATCAATACGCGTATTGTCATCGAGACCTGGAAAAAGCTGCCGAAGTACTGGATGACCTCATTGCGCAGCTGCATCATCGGCTGCTGGATGGGCATCACTCCGGGCGGTGCGACGCCGGCATCCTTCATGCGTTACGGCATTGCCAAGCGCATGTCTCCGGACGGTGCCAAGTTCGGCACCGGTATGGCTGAAGGCGTAGTGGCTCCCGAAACCGCAGCGCATGCCGCCGGCACTGCCGCGTTGCTGCCGATGCTGT
>JBIIZE010000342.1:0-3152 GCA_044346435.1 Burkholderiales bacterium | reverse complement strand
AGCCTTTTTCCGATGATCCGTTTTGCGTCGCTGGGCAGCGGCAGCGAAGGTAATGCGCTTTTGGTGGAATCGGGCCAGTCGCGCTTGCTGCTGGATTGCGGTTTCAGTGTGGCCGAGACCGTTCGGCGTCTGGGGCGGCTGGGTGTTGCCCCGGAATCACTGAATGCGATCCTGGTTACTCACGAGCATGATGATCATGTCGGTGGCGTTGCCCGCTTCTCCAGACGATTCGGTACGACGGTGTATCTTTCCTACGGCACCTGCATGGCTGCTTCTGCCCATGAGCAGTTTGCCGATATGGTGATCATTGACAGCCATACGCCGTTTGCCATCGGCGACATTGAAGTCATGCCTTATCCCGTTCCCCATGATGCCCGGGAGCCCACGCAATTCGTATTCGGCGACGGTGCTGCGCGTTTGGGCGTGCTGACTGATGCCGGCGCTTCGACCCCTCATATCGAGATGATGCTGTCAGGGCTTGAGGCGCTGATCATCGAATGCAATCACGACCGGGAACTGCTGCGCAACAGCGCCTATCCCGAGCGGCTCAAGGCGCGCATATCCGGGCGTTACGGGCATCTCGACAACGAACAGGCTGCGCAGATTGTCTCCAGCATTGATCGACAGTCCCTGCAGCATGTGATTGCCGCGCACCTTTCGCAGAAGAATAATCGTCCCGAACTGGCTGTGGGTGCCCTGGCTGCGGCTCTCGGTTGTGCTTCGGATTGGGTAACGGTGGCGACCCAAGCGGATGGTTTTGAGTGGCTTTCGATCAACTGAAGAGTGCAGGCGCAGCGGAAAAAGAAAAAGCCGGCCCGAGGGCCGGCTTTTTCGTGGTGCAGAGCTGCTTATTTCTTGGCAGCGTCAGCGGCCGGAGCAGCAGCCGGAGCGGCATCAGCCTTCGGGGCTTCAGCAGCAGGGGCGGTAGCGGCCGGAGCGCTGGCGTCAGCTTTCGGGGCTTCCGGAGCCGGAGCCGGTGCCGGGGCCGGAGCCGGGGCGGGAGCAGGAGCGGGGGCCGGAGCCGGTTTTTCGCCGCAGGCGGCCAGACCAACCGCCAGCATGGCGGCGATAATCAGTGAGCGATTCATGATGATGTCTATCCTTCGAAGGTAAAGAGTTTCAATCCAAATTTGGTTGGTGCTTCAGACAGCAATCCCGTCCAAGCGTTTGCAGCCCTCAGTCCGGAACCTATTGTACCAGTCTTTGCAGCCGGTTTCAGCGGGCCTGTACACCATGTGGTCACAGCCCGGTGACGTGTGCAGCCAAAGGCGGGCCGGAACAATCGGAAATTTCGTCAAAACGTTCAATCAGCTGCTGCGTAGCGATTACATCATGCAGCCCTTGGGCGGCGCGCATGTGGGCGTGGTGGAAACGATGAAGATAATGGCTGCCATCAAAAATAATGAAGGGATCGTAGACGTGTTTCGCCCCTTTGAGCGTTTCCCGGATGGTGCAGGCGTGACTGAACTGCCGTGCAAGTTCGGTCAGCCGGGGGTGTTCAACAGGCAATTGCCGGCTTTCATGCACAACGATCAGCAGTTTGTTGGTGCGGGCGCCGAGCAGGAACTGGCGTAGCAGTTCTATGCGTCCGGGGCTGTTGTAACCGGGGCTGAGCGATTTATCGAAGACACGGATGATCCGCTGCGTCAGCGGAATCATCTGGTCGATCAGTGCCTCGTACTCGCGATTACTTTCGAAGCGCCGGTACTGGGCGTTGGGCGGATTGCCGGTCAGTTCCATGTTTCCATGCGCTCATCAGGTTCAGTCGGATGCAGGCACGACAAAGCCGGCACGGTACCAGTCGTAGAGTACATCCGCGGCTGCGGCATGAACGGTGCTTGCCGGCGCCAGCATCCGGCGATCGGCAAAGCGGCGGAGCAGCAGCTTTGCTGCTGCCGGAGGGACGCAGCGTTCGCCGTTCATGTAAAAGGCCTTGTCGTCATACAGCAGGATTGATGCCGCAGACAGCTGCAGTCCGCGCTGTCTCGCTGTACGGTTAAAGGCAGCGAGGTTCATGGCGCGGCGGGGTGGTGCAAAAACAACCTGTGATTTGGGGGTGCTCAGGTCTTCGCCGATGAATCGCAGCATGTCGGCGCGGCTCCATTGCGTCTGCGCCAGCATTTTCATCAGGCCCTGTGCCATTTGCGGGGCGATGCGCGCCGGCTCGCGTGTCGGTTTCAGTTCCGGGTCGGCATACAGGCCTTTGGCATCAAGATTGTCCTGCATGAAATCGAGAAAACGTGCGCAAAGATCCTGTGCCGAAGGGGCGCGGAATCCGACGGACAGCGTGATGCAGTCGGACAGCGCGACGCCGTCATGCGCATAACGCGGCGGCAGGTACAGCAGATCGCCGGCATCCAGCGTCCATTCCCGGGTCGGTTTGAAATCGCGGAGGATTTTCAGCGGAGCACCATCAACCAGCGTGAGGTCGCGCTGGCTGCTGATCTGCCAGCGGCGGCTGCCTTCGCCCTGGATCAGGAATACATCGTAGCTGTCGAAATGCGGCCCGACGCCACCGCCGGGCGGCGCGTAACTCACCATCAGATCATCGAGACGTGCATAAGGGATGAAGTCGAAGCGGCCAAGCAGCTCCCTGGCACGCGGCAAGAGCAGGTCGACGCCCTGAACCAGCAAAGTCCAGTCACGATCGGGAAGCTTGGCAAAATCCTGTCGGCGGAAGGGGCCGTGACGGACAGACCACTGGCGCCCATTGCGGGTGATCAGTCGGGATTCGGCCTCCGGCAGCAGTGCCAGTTCAATCAGACCTTTGCGGTTCAGCAGGTTCGCGAAGTCCGCCAGGCCGGAACGGGCAAGCAGGGGCTTTTTTTGCCAGTGCCGCTGCAGGAACTGTGCTGGAGTCAGATCGTTAAGCATTTTGTTGCGCATGGCGATGGATTATAAGTGGCCTGTTGCCGCGCGTGCTTGACCTTGCGCCGCTTTGTTCACAGAATCGGGTATGGCGAATCTGAATCCCGCGATTCCGGATACCCGTCGTGCCCCGCGCAAAGCCCCCGATCAGTTGAGGCAGGGCGTTCGCGCGCCGGAATTCGAATTGCCTGACGCCGATCTCAATCTGGTCTGTTTCAAGGACCTGTGCGGGCACAGCAAGCTGGTTATTTATTTTTATCCGCGTGATGACACGCCGGGCTGTA
>JBIIZE010000025.1:0-11899 GCA_044346435.1 Burkholderiales bacterium | reverse complement strand
TGTCGGTTGCAGCGCGTGAAAATGTTGACCGCGTCCTGCAGGGCAAGCCCTTGCAGGACGTGGTGAACGGTTGAGGAATTTCCGATTTTTCGGCAGTAATAACAGCAATCAGAGGGGGAGCAAATGACACGTGTCGCATTTATCGGGATCGGCGCCATGGGCGAACCGATGGTAGGCAATCTGCTGAAAAAAGGGCAGGACGTCACTATTGTCAAAACCAGGAGGCCGGCGCCGGTGGACCGGCTGAAGGAGCTGGGCGCAAAGGTGGCGCAGACCGCCGCGGAGGCTGCGGCGGACGCGGACATCGCAATCCTGTGCCTGCCGACCTCAAAGGAAGTCGAAGCCTCGGTACTCGGCGCACAGGGTCTGCTGGCGGCGATGCGCGAAGGCACCGTGGTGCTGGACTGCTCGACCAGTGATCCGGCTTCGACACGTCGCCTTGCTGGACTTTTCGCGGATCGCAAGGTCGGGTTTGTCGATGCCGGAATGACGCGTGGCGTGGCTGGTGCCAAGCAGGGGACCCTTGCATTTTTTCTCGGCGGCATCCAGGAGCACATCGATCGCGCCATGCCCGCTCTCGGCGCGATGGGCGATACCTTTGTGCAGGTCGGCCCGGTAAGCCACGGTCACACTGCGAAGGTAATCAGCAACGTGCTCAGTTATGCAACGGTGGCGTTGGTGAATGAATCGCTGGCGCTCGGCATCCGCAACGGGCTGGACGGGAAAAAGCTTTTTGATGCCCTGATGCAGGGCGCGCAGAGCAAAGCTCTTGAAGCTTTTGGCCCGAGGATACTGAAATCCGAATATTCCCCGCCGCGGGTCACCGTCGACCATGTCTGTGATGACATGGTGATGGCACATGCATTGGCCGCGACGGGTAAAACACCGATGTGCATGCTGGGTACCGCCGAATCGCTTTATCAGCTCATGGCGGCTCGTGGCCACGGCGAAGCGGACATGGCTGTGATAGCCGAGCTGGTGCCGACTCTCGGCAAACCCTGATCAATCATTCCATCGCAAAGGCAACCCGGTGACTATCATCGATTTCAGGCTGCGCCCGCCACTCAAGGGCTTTCTCGATATGGTGATGTATTCCGCCGCGGAGCGCCGCGACCGGATTACCCGCCAGCACGGCATGGAGCCGGCAGAGTCGGCACAGAAAAAATCGATGGATCTGCTGCTTCGCGACATGGACGAGGCCGGCGTTACCACCGGCGTCGTGATGGGCCGCAATTCAGGTTTGTACGGCTCGGTCAGCAATCAGGATGTTGCAGACATCGTCAAGGATTACCCCGGGCGGTTCATCGGCATCGGTTCGATTGATCCCGCCAACCGCAGGGCCGCAATCCGGCAGATCGACGAAGCGCTTGCGCTGGGGCTGAAGGGCATCAATCTCGAGCCTGGCGCCTATGCCCTCCCGCTGTATACCGATGACCGTCGTCTTTATCCGATTTATGCGTACTGCGAAGACAAAGGTCTCCCGGTCACGGTGATGGCCGGCGGCAGCGCCGGCCCCGATCTGTCTTATACCAACCCGGTGCACATCGACCGGGTGGCCGCGGATTTTCCCGACTTGAAGATCGCGATCTCTCATGGCGGCTGGCCCTGGGTACAGGAAATACTGCACGTCGCATTTCGCCGGCCCAATGTCTACATCTCCCCGGACCAGTACCTGTGCAACATGCCCGGCATGAGTGACTACCTGACGGCCGCCAACGGATATCTTGCAGACCGGTTCCTGTACGCGAGTTCCTACCCTTTCATATCCGTAAAAGGGTATGCCGACTGGTTCAGGAAATTGCCGATCAAGCCGGATCTTTTCAAGCAGATCATGTACGGCAATGCCGCCCGTTTCCTTGGTTTGTCATGAGCAGGGTGTGTTCATGAAAATTATCGACATCCGCATACGTCCGCCGTTGCGCGGCTACCTGAATACGGTGATGTACAGCAATGCAGACCGGCGCAACCGCTTTACCCGCCAGCTTGGTCTTGAGCCAGCGCCCTCAGCTGAACAGAAATCGGTGAAGATGCTGCTGGATGAGATGGATGCCGCAGGCGTTGCGGCAGGGGTGGTGACTGCGAGGGTGTCCGACTATTTCGGATCTGTGAGCAACGACGATGTTGCTGCAATATGCCGCGAATACCCGAACCGGTTTTATGGCATGGCGGCGGTCGATCCCACCGACCGGCGAAAGGCCATACGCGACATCGATGCCGCGCTGCTTGCCGGTTTCCGTGGAGTAACGATCGAGCCGGGGGCTTATCCGGTGCCGCTTTATGCGGACGACCGCAGGCTCTATCCGATATACGCTCATCTTGAGGACCGCGGTGTGCCCACCGTAATCATGACCGGCGGCAACGCCGGACCTGACCTGAGCTATTCGAATCCCGTGACCCTCGATCGAGTAGCTGGCGATTTTCCTGATTTGAAGATCATCGTGTCACACGGTAACTGGCCATGGGTCAGCGAGATTTTGCACGTGGCATTCCGCCGGTCCAATGTGTCTTTGTCGCCGGATATGTATTTTTACAAGATGCCCGGCCTGAATGATTACCTCCAGGCGGCCGATTCATGGATGTCGGAACGGTTCTATTTCGCGACCGCGTATCCGCTGGCGCCGGTCAAGGATTACGTCGACTGGTTTGTCAGATTGCCGCTGAAACCACAGAACATGGAACGGGTGCTGTACCGGAACGCGGCCGCACTTCTCAAAATCGAGGTTTGAATGTAATCCGGCTGAGACCGGCGATTGCAATGCAATTTACAGGATGGAAATGACATGAGGATTTTGCGATTCAACATGCAGGCAGAGCCTGTTTCCGCAGCGCGTACGGGTGTGTTGCTGGTAGGAGGGATGATCGGCGATTTGCGTGCGGGGTATGCCGCTTATCTGGCGCAGACACGCGGAGATACACACGCCAGGGAAATCGCCGCATTGCGTTTCCCGCCGAACATCAATGACATTCTCAACATGGGTGGCGTGACGCATGCGGCCATTGCGGAGACCGCGGCATGGCTTGCGCAGACGCTTGAAAAGAATCCCGGGGCAACAGGGCTTGCAGGAGAGCCTCTTTTTTCGCCGTTGGCTGATTCCCGGCTTCATGCGCCGATACGGCCCAGCAAGCTGATCAGCGTGAACCAGGGGCACCGCCTCCGTGTTTCATCACCTGCCGGCGGCAAGGGGCGTGTTCCCTCATGCACGATCAAAACCGTCAATACCATCATCGGGCCGCAGCGTGAAGTGACAGCGCCGGCGGGCGTCCCGGGACTGGATTATGAAACCAAGCTGGTCATCGTCATCGGGAAAAAATGCAAAAACGTCGCCGAAGATAGCGCGTACGATTTTGTGTACGGCTATCAGGTCGCGAACGACATCGTCGCGCCCGGCGTGATGGATGTGGAAGCGGATGTTGGCGGTTATCTGATGTCCGGGTTGTTTGATTCTTTCTGTCCGATGGGACCCTGGGTGGCGACGCGGGACGAGATGCCGGACCCCGCGGCGCTGAAGGTCAGGACTTCCATAAACGGTGAAACAGTGCAGGAAGGATCGTTCGGAGACGTGCACTGGAGCATTCCCGAACTGGTTGCTTACGCCTCACGCATGACACTGGAGCCGGGGGACATGATCATGACTGGCATCCGCGCCGCATCCGGCCGAGGCATCAGGCGCATGCTGAATCCCGGTGATCTGTTGGTCTCTGAAATTGCGGGTCTCGGCGAACTGCGAAACAAGATTCTCGAAGACAAAACGGCCGCTGTGGCCTGGCGATGGTGAGACTCGGCAGCAAAACTTCCCACGAAATCTTGATAAAGCGCGTGCTAAATCTTGAAAGGATGGCTCACATGAAAAAGATGATAAAGCTGGGGATTTTGGTATCTGCCCTGACTTTGACAGGTGTTTGCCAGGCGCAGGATTACCCCGTCAGGGCAGTGCGAGTGGTGGTTCCCTTCGCGCCTGGTGGTTCGGTTGATTTTTTTGGTCGGCTCGTGAGTCAGAAACTGACAGAGCGCTGGGGGCGGCAGGTTCTGGTCGAGAACAGGTCGGGAGCTGGCGGGAATCTTGGTGCGGAATCCGTTGCAAAGTCCGCCCCGGACGGCTACACGCTGTTGGTCGCCGGGATTCCGCACACCATCGGCGTTACTTTGTACCAGAAGCCGACTTACGATTTTGCGAAAGACCTGCAGGGCGTGGGTAACATCGGGACGCTGCCCAGCGTCATCGTCACGCACCCCTCTCTGCCGGTAAAAACCGTAAAAGACCTGGCAGCACTGGCAGCGGCGCGGCCAGGGCAACTTACATTCGGTTCCGGCGGCAATGGCTCGCCCAACCACCTTGCGCTTGAGCTGTTCAATTACATGGCCAAGGTGAAGATGGTTCATGTTCCCTACAAGGGGGGTGGCCAGGTCGTCGGTGACCTTGTCGCCGGACATATACAGCTCGCATCAATCGGCATCCCGCCGGTGCTGTCCCTGGTGCAAGTCGGGAAACTTCGCGCGATTGCTGTTACCGGGAACCAGCGCTCGGCAGTATTGGAGAAAGTGCCGACGGTCGCGGAATCCGGGTTTCCCGGATTTGATGTCACTTCCTGGTATGGCCTCTTTGCACCTGCAAATACCCCGCCGGCTGTCGTTGCGAAAGTGAACAAGGATCTCGGCGATGTTCTGGTATCTGCCGACATCAAGGAAAAATTTGCCGCAATGGGCGCCGATCCTTTGGTGATGCGACCGGATGAATTCACCAATTACGTCAGGAATGATATTGCGAAATGGGAGAAAGTGATCAAGGCCTCGGGGATTAAATAGCCCCTCGGCGTTAACCGGACAGATACCTGAAAAGCATGAATATCGCGTTCTTCAAAAAGCAAGGTGAAGTCCTGAGAGACCCTTTTCCGGCGACAACGCGATTGGGCGCAGTCGTTGTTCATTCCATAACGGAGATTGCGCACGATGAATCTCAGCAAAAGCGAGATTGACGACCCGGTCTAATTCCTGGGGTCATTGCCTGCACGCAGTCCATTACCGTGGACGTTTTTTTCAAAAGTTCAGAGGTCTTCCTGGCTCCGGACACCGTGTATGGCGATGACTTTGGTTCCGCTTCGCTGATGACAGGCGGGCAGGCAGTCTGGAAGCGACGGCTCGGTTAGAATAAGCCGAAAGCGACAATATCCGTCCCCCGCGGACGATTCCAGACACCTCAGGAGGATTCCCGATGGCGAGAACAAAAAAACGCCCGGAAGAATTGCGCAGCCACCGCTGGTTCGGCGTCAAAGGCCTGCGTTCGTTTGCCCACCGTTCGCGCACCCTGCAGATGGGTTATGCGCGCGAAGATTTCGCCGGCAAGCCGGTCATTGCGATCATCAATACCTGGAGCGACATTAATCCCTGTCACGCGCATTTCCGTACCCGCGCCGAGGAAGTGAAGCGCGGCATCTGGCAGGCCGGCGGTTTCCCGCTGGAAATGCCGGCGATTGCGCTGGCCGAACCGTTCCAGAAACCGTCGACAATGCTCTATCGCAATCTGCTGGCGATGGAAACCGAAGAGTTGCTGCGCGGTTATCCGGTGGACGGTGCCGTGCTGATGGGCGGTTGCGACAAGACCACGCCGGCGCTGATCATGGGTGCGACTTCGATGGGCCTGCCGTTCATCTATGTGCCTGCGGGTCCGATGCTGCGCGGCAACTGGCACGGCGAGCCGCTAGGTTCGGGCAGTGATTCCTGGAAATACTGGGCTGAGTTGCGCGCCGGTACCATCGGCGAACGCGAATGGGGCGAGGTCGAGGAAGGTATCGCCCGTTCCTATGGCCACTGCATGACCATGGGCACGGCGTCGACGATGACGTCAGTTGCTGAAACGCTGGGTCTGACGCTGCCGGCGGCCGCATCAATTCCCGCGCCGGATGCCAATCACGCACGCATGGCGACGGCCAGCGGCCGGCGCATTGTCGAGATGGTGTGGGATGACCTGAAGCCGTCGGAAATCATTACGCCCGCCGCAGTCGACAACGCGATCACCATTGTTCACGCTCTGTCCGGTTCCACCAACGCGATCATTCACCTGGTGGCGATGGCAGGGCGCGCCGGCATCGACCTCAAGCTTGAACGCTTCGACGAACTCTCGGAAAAAACGCCGGTGCTGGCGAACATCCGTCCCGCCGGGCAGAAATACCTGATGGAGGATTTTTATTACGCCGGCGGTCTGCGCGCGATGATGTCCGAGCTGAAGGACTTGCTGAATCTTGACTGCCTCACCGTCAACGGCCGCACGCTGGGCGAAAATCTCGAAGACGCAAAAATCTACAACGACGATGTGATCCGCCGCCGCAACAATCCGCTGGCGGCCAGTGGCGGCCTCGCCGTGCTGCGCGGCAATCTCGCACCGGACGGCGCGGTGATCAAACCCACCGCGGCTGAACCGCATCTGATGAAACACACCGGGCCTGCCGTCGTATTCAAGAACTACGACGATCTTTACGCGCGGATCGATGACGAGAATCTGGTCGTTGATGAAAACTCCGTGCTGGTGCTGCAGAACGCCGGTCCGCAGGGCGGGCCCGGCATGCCGGAGTGGGGGCAGTTGCCGATCCCGAAAAAGCTGCTGCAAAAAGGCGTGCGCGACATGGTGCGGATTTCGGATGCACGCATGAGCGGCACCTCCTACGGCGCCTGTGTGCTGCATGTCGCGCCCGAGTCCTATGTCGGCGGTCCGCTGGCGCTGGTGCGCGATGGCGATCTGATCGAGATGGATGTCGCCGCACGCAAGCTGGAGCTGAAAGTCAGTGCTGAAGAACTGGCCAGGCGCAAGGCGGCGTGGAAGCAGCCGGAACCGCATTACACCCGCGGTTATGGTGCGATCTACTCGCAGCACATTACCCAGGCCAACAAGGGCTGCGATCTCGACATCCTGCATCACGGCAAACCGACGCCGGATCCCGAAGTCATTCATTAATTTCAAAACCAATAATTCATCAGAGGGAGCGAGACCATGGATTTACCCGTCAATCAATTCAAGAAGGCCATCCAGTCCGGCAAAGCGCAGATCGGCATCTGGTCGAGCCTGTGCAGCGCGATTTCAGCCGAGGTGCTGGCCGATGCCGGCTTCGACTGGGTGTTGCTCGATTCCGAGCACTCGCCGAATGAACTGCCCATCGTGCAGAACCAACTCGATGCGATGCTGGCCGGGAACACCGAGCCGATCGTGCGCCCGGCATGGAACGACACGGTGATGATCAAGCGCTTTCTCGATGTCGGTGCGCGCACGCTGCTGATTCCGTATGTGCAGAACGTTGAAGAGGCCAAACGCGCAGTGGCTGCGACGCGTTATCCGCCGCAGGGCGTGCGCGGCGTGTCGGGTTGCACGCGCGCCAACCGTTACGGCCGCACCAAGGATTATTTCAAGCGTGTGCACGACGAGATGTGCGTACTGGTGCAGGTCGAGACGCTGTCGGCGATGAAGCAGATTGATGCGATCGCTGCGGTCGAAGGTGTTGACGGCGTGTTCATCGGACCCAACGATCTGGCCGCAGACATGGGGCACCTCGGCAACTGGCAGCATCCGGAGGTGTGGAAGGTGATGGAAGACGCGGCGAAGCGCATCACCAAGGCCGGCAAGGCGCCGGGCATCCTGGTGGGTGAAGCCGACGGTCAGCGCTGCCTCGACATGGGCTACAAGTTTGTCGCGGTCGGTTCCGATCTGGTGATGCTGGCGCGGGGCAGTGAAGCACTGGCGGCGAAATTCAAAAAATAATATCAATAAAAACAATAACTTAAAACAACTTCCCGGCGTCATTGCCGGAATCGGATCACGATGTCGAAACCTGTCGCGCTGCTGACTGCACTGATTGTGGGTGTAGCTGCAGCGATTTTTTTTACGCCGCCGCCTGCGGGCGTTTCCGTCAGCGTGATGCATACCGGCGGCCTGCTGGTGCTGGTGATGGGTTTGTGGGCAACCGGTGCTTTGCCGGAATCGCTGACCGCACTGATCTTTTTTGCACTGGCCGTTTTGCTGGGTGTTGCCAAACCGGAAGTGATTTTTTCCGGCTTTACTTCCGGCACGTTATGGCTGGTGCTCGGCGGATTGGTGATTGCCGAGGCCATGCGCATGACCGGCCTCGGCGAACGTGTTGCCCGTGCGGCACTGGGCACCCGCGTCTGGACCTATCCGCAATTGGTCGCTGCCGTCGTGCTGGTCGCGATCGTACTGGCCTTCCTGATGCCGGCGACGGTGGGCCGGATCCTGCTGCTGGTGCCGATCATTGCTGCGGTGGCGGAACGCCACGGCCTGTCCCCCGGCAGCAATGGCCATAACGGCGTGGTCTTTGCGACCATCGTCGCTTCCTTTCAGTGTGGCACCGCCATCCTGCCGGCGAATGCGCCCAACCTGGTACTGGCCGGCGCCGCCGAAACCCTGTACGGCGTGCACCTCATTTATGCCGAATATCTGTGGGCACAGTTCCCGGTGCTGGGCATCGTCAAGGGCGCGCTGATCACGCTGATCACCTGCCGGGTATTTCCGGCAACGACCAGCAACGCCGGCACCGCCGCCGATCTGCGTCCGATGAGCGGCGACGAAAAACGGCTTGCTGCGATTGTCATGATCTCGCTGGCGTTGTGGGCAACGGATTTCCTGCATGGCATCCGTCCGGGCTGGATCGCACTGGCGGCGGCAGTGGTGTCGATGCTGCCGCGTATCGGTGCGGTGCCGGTGACGCTGTTCCAGGAGCGTATCAAGTTCGGCAGTTTTTTCTACATCGGCGCGGTGCTCGGCCTCGGCGCCGTGATGCTGGATTCCGGATTCAGCAAAGCCTTCGGTGATGTCCTGCTGTCGGTAATCCGGCTGGAGCAGGGCGCGGATGCGATGAACTTCCTGACGCTGAGCGTGATGAGTACTTTTGCGTCAATGATTGTCACCAATCCCGCGCAGCCCGCTCTGCTGTCACCGCTGGCGGGCACTCTCGCCGAGGCCGCCGGCTGGCCGATTCAGACAGCGCTGATGACTTTCGCCGTGGGTTTTTCCACGCTGTTGCTGCCCTATCAGGCGCCGCCGATGGTTGTCGGCATGCAACTCGCGCAACTGAAGGTGCGTGATGCACTGCGGCTGACGGTGCCGCTGGCATTGATCAGCATCGTGGTGCTGATTCCGCTGCATTATCTGTGGTGGCGGATGATCGGCTATTTCGGGCACTGATTTCGGGAGGTCGGAATGACATCGCAATTGTTCACGCCGTTGCAGATCGGTAACAGCAAGCTGTCCAACCGCATCACGGTGGCGCCGATGTGCCAGTACAGCGCCGTTGATGGCTCGATGAGCGATTGGCATCTGATGCACCTGGGATCGCTGGCGATTTCCGGTGCTTCGATGCTGGTGATGGAAGCCACAGGCGTGACGCCGGCCGGCCGGATCACACCGTATTGCCCGGGTCTTTATTCCGACGCCAATGAATCGGCGATGAAGCGCGTTGTCGATTACGTGCGTAGCATTTCGCCCATCGTGCTCGGCGTGCAGCTCGCGCATGCAGGCCGCAAGGCCTCCAGTCACCGGCCATGGCAGGGTCATGGACCATTGCAGGCCAATGAAGGGGCATGGGAGACCTTGGCGCCGTCAGCCGTTCCGCTTGCGGAAGGTTGGCCGTTGCCGCACGCAATGAGCAAAGCTGAAATGCAACATCTGACGCATGCCTTTGTGCAGGCGGCGCAGCGCGCGGCGCGCATCGGACTGGATTTTATTGAGCTTCATTCAACGCATGGTTACCTGCTGTCGGAATTCCTGTCGCCGTTGTCGAACAAACGTACGGATGAATACGGCGGCAGTCTGGAAAACCGCATGCGTTTTCCGCTGGAAGTGTTCCGCGCGATCCGCGCGGCATTTCCGCCCGACCGTTTTGTCGGCGCGAAAATCTCCGGCACCGATTTTGTCGATGGCGGCTTTTCGCCGGATGAGGCCGTAGCGTATGCGCGTGCCTTGAAAGCCGAAGGCTGCTCCTATGTGACCGTCTCCGGCGGCGGCGTGGTGCTGGACGCGAAAATTCCGGTCGGTCCCGGTTATCAAGTGCCGTTTGCCGCGCGTGTCAAAAAGGAAACCGGTATCACCACCGGCGCCGTCGGCCTGATCACCGATCCGCAGCAGGCGGAGGCGATCATTGCCGGCGGTCAGGCGGATTTCATTTCACTGGCGCGGGCGATGCTGTTCAATCCGCGCTGGCCGCAGCATGCGGCGGTGAGTCTGGGTGTGGAAATTCCTTATGCGCCGCAGTACGAACGTGCGGCGCCCAAGGCGTGGCGACCCGGAAGGACCCTCGGAAAAATCAGCTGATGGAGAAACCGACGTGCGCAAAAAAATCCTGAACACACTGGCAGTGCTGACGATCAGTGCGATTGCGCAGCCAGCGCTGGCACAGCCGGCCAGCAAATATCCCACTCGCCCGGTGCGCATGATCGTGCCGGCGCCTCCCGGGGGAACGACTGATCTGCTGGGCCGTCTTGCCGCGGAACGCTTGGCCGAAGCACTGGGTCAGCAGGTGGTGGTGGATAACCGCGGCGGCGCCGGCGGCATTCTCGGCACCGAACTGGTGGCGCGCGCGCCGGCGGACGGCCATACGCTGGGCATTATTTACACGCCGCACACCGTGCTGCCCCATCTGCAGAAAAAGCTGCCGTATGACCCGCTGAAGGATTTTGCCGCGGTGTCACAGTTAACCGAAGCGCCGCTGATCCTGGTGGTGCATCCGGCGCTGCCGGTGCACAAGGTGCCGGATCTGATTGCGCTGGCGAAATCGAAGCCGCTGGTCTACGGTTCGGCGGGCAACGGGAGCGGGGGTCACCTGTCCGGTGAACTGTTGAAGCAGATGGCGAAAATTGACGCGACGCATGTGCCGTACAAAGGTGCGGGCCCGGCAGCCATTGACCTGATGGCGGGCCAGTTGCAATTCCAGTTCGGGTCGCACATCACCACCAAGGGTTTTGTTGCGGCGGGTCGTCTGCGCGCGATTGCGGTCAGCAGCGCCAAACGTTCTCCGGAATTGCCGAATCTGCCGACGGTGGCGGAGCAGGGGCTGCCGGGTTTTGAGTTCGTGAACTGGTTCGGCATGGTGGCGCCGGCGCGTACGCCGCTAGTGATTGTCAGCGGCATCCAGCAGAAAATTGCGCAGGGATTTCAGCAGCCTGCGACGCAAGCCAAATTGGTGGCGCTGGATTCAACGGTGGTTACCAGTACGCCGACAGCCTTTGCGGCTTTTCTGGCTCATGATCTGCAGAAGTGGGGCGGCGTGTTACGCAACTCCGGAATCAAGGCTGAATAAAAGCGGGTCGTCCAGAATGGGGTCTGTTAGAACCAACGATAAAATCGTAATTCAGGGTTATGAGCGAAATGAAATTCATGATTAAAAGGTTAAGCATGGGCACCAATAAAAAAATCAAACCGACATCCCTGTTGCTGGGTGCAATGTTCTGCCTCGCAACCGTTGCGCCGGTACTGGCGCAGGACGCGGGTTTCCTGAAGGACTACTCGCAGCTGGAGATGAAAAAGGATGCCAAAGGCGTCGAGCGCAAGATCTGGATCAGTCCCAAGCTGACGCCAAAGAATTACCAGAAGTTGATTATTGAGCCGATTACTTTTTTCCCTGCCCCGCAGCCGACGGAGCAGGTTTCGATGGCCGCACTGGATGAAATCCGTGCTTACATTGACAGCGGCGTTCGCAAGGCCGTCGAGGCAAGCATCCCGGTGGTCTCAACAGCGGGGCCGGGGGTGATACGTTTTCGCTGGGCGATTACCGCTGCCAGCGTGGACAAAAGCTTGAAGGCTTATCAACTGGTTCCCCTGGCGCTGGTGGTTACCGCCGCAAAGCGCGGAACCGGCAATGCCACTTATGACATCAAGTTGATGGTGGAAGGTGAATGGGTGGA
>JBIIZE010000341.1:0-3167 GCA_044346435.1 Burkholderiales bacterium | reverse complement strand
AAATCACTTACACCTCGGGGACCACCGGCACGCCCAAGGGTGTCTGCCTTTCCGCGGCGATCATGGAAAACGTAGCCCGCGCGCTCGCCAACGCGACACAGATGACTTCTGAAGACTGCCATCTCTGCCTCTTGCCGCTCGCCACACTGCTCGAAAATATCGGCGGGGTTTATGCCCCGCTGTTTTCGGGCGCCTGCGTGACGCCTTCGGCCGGACGTCAGGACAGCGATGCATCGGCGATTCCCGGGAACTACGGGTCCATTCTTGCCGGTGCACTTGATCGCGCGCAGGCCACCACCACGATCATGATCCCGCAGATGCTGCAGGCCCTGGTTGCAGCCCTCGAAGCGGGAACGCCCCGTCCGCAAAATCTGCGTTTTCTGGCGGTGGGTGGCGCCCGCGTTTCATCAATGCTGCTGAACCGTGCCGCCAAGCTGGCATTGCCGGCATTTGAAGGCTACGGACTTTCGGAATGCGCATCGGTAGTGGCGCTGAATACCGTGCATGGCCGTCAGTGCGGAAGCGTCGGCCGGCCGCTGCCGCATGTGCGCATCACTTTTGCAAAAGACGGCGAGATTCTGGTCAGCGGTCCGACGTTTCTCGGTTATGCCGGAGACCAAAACCGGTCCGTCAGTGCGTGGCCCACCGGTGATCTGGGATACCTCGATGCGGATGGTTACCTGCATCTGACCGGCCGCAAAAAAGACATCTTCATTACCGCCTTTGGTCGGAATGTTTCCCCGGAGTGGGTCGAAAGCGAACTGACCTCACAACCCGCCATCGCCCAGGCATGGGTGCATGGCGAAGCGCGACCCTGGAACACCGCGGTGATCACGCCATCAACCGGCGCAACGGCGCAGTCGGTCAACGCTGCGATTGCAGCCGCGAACCGCAATCTGCCGGGATACGCGCAGGTCAGCCGCTGGCTGCCCGCGCAGGAACCTTTTACCAGCGAAAACGGCGAACTCACAACCAATGGCCGCCTGCGCCGCGCGGTTGTCGCCAAACGCTACGCCAACCTTATCGATCAACTCTATCTGGAGCATTCCTGTGAATTTTCATGACCAACTGCTGGCCGCCACCGAACATGAACGCGGGGAATTGCTGTCCATCCCGTTCATATTGGATGGCGCCGCCGGAAAACTGCAGCATGCCGATTATGTCGCCTTCCTCACCGAGGCCTACCATCACGTCAAACACACCGTGCCGCTGCTGATGGCCTGTGGCGCACGCATCCCTGAACGGCTGGAATGGCTGCGTGAAGCCATGGGGGAATACATCAGCGAGGAAACCGGGCACCAGGAATGGATACTTAACGATATCCGCGCCTGCGGCGCCGACGCAGAAGCCGTACGCCACGGTCGTCCGGATCTGCCCGCCGAACTGCTGGTCTCGTATGCCTACGACACGATCGCACGCGGCAATCCGGTCAGTTTTCTCGGTATGGTTCTGGTGCTGGAAGGCACCAGCACCGCTGTTGCGCTGCACGCTGCAGACTCGCTGAAGAAGTCCCTGAAGCTGCCGCCGCAAGCCTTCAGCTACCTGACATCCCATGGCGCGCTGGATCAGGAACACACCCGTTTTTACGCAACCCTCGTTAATCGGCTGACCGATGCCGAGGACCGCGCCGCGCTGCTGCACGGCGCCAAAGTGTTTTACCGGCTCTACGGCGATGTGTTCCGCGGATTGGATACCCTCCGCAAGAACAGCATCGAACCCGCAAGGAAATGCGCATGAACCTCAAGGGATGCCGCACTCTGCTGACGGGCGCCGGCAGCGGCATCGGCCGCAGCCTTGCGCTTGCCTTGGGCGCGCAAGGCGCAAGACTGGTGCTGGTCGGACGCAATGAAAAAAAATTGTCTGAAGTCGCCCGTGAAATCGTCCACGCCGGCGGTTATGCCTTGACCCTGCCGGAAGACCTGAGCCTGCCCGAGCGTCACGAACCGCTGGTATTTTCCGCAGCAACCCGACTTGGCGGCATCGATCTTCTGATCAACAACGCCGGCGTTTCCAGCTTCGGCGAGTACGCACAGGAAAACCCGGCCGACATCGACAATCTCATCAACACCAACATTACCGCGCCACTGCTGCTGACACGCGCCGTGTTGCCGCGCATGCTGAGCGCTAAGTACGGACGCATCGTCAATGTCGGCTCGATTCTGGGTTCGATCGGCTTTCCGCACTTCGCGGCTTATTCAGCGAGTAAATTTGCGCTGCGCGGATTCTCCGAAGCGTTGCGGCGCGAACTATCGGGCACCGGCGTCGGCGTTACTTATGTCGCGCCTCGCACCACACGCACCGCCTTCAATTCCGATGCGCTTTACAAAATATCGGCCGAAAGCGGCTCTGCCGTGGATGATCCGGCGACTGTCGCCGCCATCATTCTTGAGGCGATCACGCAGGATCGCGATGAAATCTATATCGGCTGGCCGGAAAAGCTGGCGGTACGCCTGAATGCCCTGCTGCCCCGTCTGGTCAGCGGCGCCATCAGCAAACAGGCTGCTGCGGCAAGGCGCATGCTGCGCGGCACCGGATCCTGAGGGATCACTCGACCGGATTAAATAACCATATGATTTAAATAGATTATTTTCCGGCCTCCGCAGCGCGGTGAGGTCAGTACAATAGGGGCATGTATACCCTGCTCCGCCCCCTGCTGTTCTCGCTGGATGCCGAATCCGCCCATCACCTGACGCTGGAGTCGCTGCAAATCGCCGCGCGCACCGGTGTGCTGCGTCCATGCCTGTCCCGCGTTGCGCCGATGCCCTGCCGCGTCATGGGCATCGAGTTCCCGAATCCGGTCGGGCTGGCTGCAGGCCTCGATAAAAACGGCGACTACATCGACGCCCTGGCCGCACTGGGCTTCGGTTTCCTCGAAATCGGCACCATCACGCCCCGGCCGCAGCCCGGCAACCCGCGGCCACGGATGTTCCGCCTGCCCGAAGCGCGTGCGGTCATCAACCGCATGGGGTTCAACAACCACGGCGTCGACGCACTGCTCGCCAATGTGCAGCGCGCGCGCTATCGCGGTGTGCTCGGCATCAACATCGGCAAGAACTTCGACACGCCGATCGAACGTGCCGCTGACGATTACCTGATCTGCCTGCGCAAGGTTTACAGCAGCGCCACCTACATTACGGTGAACATTTCATCGCCGAACACCAAGAACC
>JBIIZE010000340.1:0-3169 GCA_044346435.1 Burkholderiales bacterium | reverse complement strand
GTCGGCCGCACTATTCAAGTTATTGTTTTTAAATGATTATTTGTGTGCCGTTGTAATGCGGCCGCACACCGGAGCCTCATGAAATCCAGCCGCAGACGTTCGCGTGAATTTGCCCTGCAAGGCCTGTATCAATGGCAGCTTGCAGGCACTGATCCACTGACCATTGTTGAACAGTTATCCGATGCCGAAGGTTTCGACAAAATCGATACCGAATATTTCAGGATGCTGCTGACCGGTGCTGTGGCCGGTGCAGCCGATATGGAGCAGCTGATTGCGCCATTGCTCGACCGTGCCTACAAGAGCCTGTCGCCCGTGGAGCGCGGCATCCTGCTGCTCGCCGGTTATGAATTCAAAAGCCAGATTGAAGTGCCTTATCGGGTGATCATCAACGAGGCCATTGAACTGGCGAAATCGTTTGGCGGCACCGACGGTCACAAATACGTCAATGGCGTACTCGACAAGATGGCCGCGCAGCTGCGCGCGGTCGAGTTTTCCGCGGGCCGCTGAGCGGACCGCAATTGCAACCGGTCTGGAGAAGGTGATGGACGAAGAGAAACTGAAAAAGCGTATTTACGCGTTTCAATTTGCCGGGATTCTGAATCTGTTCCTCGGCTGTTACGTGCTGCTCTACGGCGGCGGTGTTGAACCGGGCACGCGCAACATCATGCTGGTGTTCTTTTTCGGCTTCGCGATCCTGGATTTCTGGTTCCCGAGCCATCTGAAAAAGAAATTTGCCGAGCAGCAGGCGCAGTTCGCCGAGATGCAAAGCCAGCTGGGCAAGACATCGTCGATCAATCCGGCGGAGCCGAAGTGATCCGCCTGGGTTTGCAAGTTATTGTTTTTTTGGTGTTAATCGGTTGACGGGTGGTGACGGGATGCCCGTGTGCATCCAAACCGTCGCCTGCCGTGTAGTCACTCTTGTATCGCTCGTTCACCTAAGCTTCCGGATGGCAACGACATGATCAAAGAGACTGACGATATTCCGCTGGATTTCGAGGCCGCGCTGCTGCGTTGTGCGCAGGGCGATCAATATGCCCTGCGCGCCATTTATGAACGCGAACGCCGCTGGCTGATGGCCACCGTGCTGCGGCTGGTGCGGCGGCGCGAACTGGCGGAAGAGGTGTTGCATGACGCCTTTATCCAGATCTGGAACAAGGCCGGGACTTACAACCCGGCTCTCGGTTCCGCCCGCGGCTGGATCTACACCATTGTCCGTCATCGCGCGCTGAACGCGCTGCGCAGCATCAAGGCGTCGCCTGAGCAGGAAGATGATCGCCATGAGGAACTGCTGGCGGCTCAGGCGGGCTGGCACACAAAGGACGACTCGGCGGAACAGCGGGCGCTGGCGCAATGCCTGGAGCGCCTTGAAGAACAGCGGCGGCAATCGGTGCTGCTGGCCTTCGTCGACGGCTATTCGCACGAGCAGGTGGCAGCGCAGCTGGGTGCGCCGCTGGGTACCGTGAAATCGTGGATACGCCGCGGCCTGATTGCGCTGAAGGAGTGCCTGTCATGATGCCCGTTGATCCGGCAGAACGTGCAGCGCTCGCTGCGGAATATGTCATCGGTTCGCTGCCCGACGCCGAACGCGCCGAATTCGTGCAGGCCCTTGCACGTGAATTCGATTTGCAGCGCGAGGTTTATTACTGGCAGGACCGCCTGCTGCCGATGACCCGCCTGCTGCAACCGGTGGAGCCGGCGGCTGATCTGTGGCTGCGCATCGAACGCAGTCTTGCGGCGGAAGCCGTGCAAACACGTAAGACCGATACCGGCGTGCGCTGGTGGCAGGGCGTCATGTTCTGGCGTTTCGGCGCATTGGCTGCATCGCTGTTCGCGGTCTTTTTTGCATTACGGCTGTTAGTGCCGGTCAGCGCGCCGGAAGGCGGGCGTTATTACGCCGTATTGCAAAGCCCGGACCGCAAGGATGCCGGCTGGATTGTCGAAGCCGCGGCCGGCGGCAAATTGCGTCTGGTTCCGCTGGCGACCACCAGCGTCGCGCCGGGCAAGTCGCTGCAGTTCTGGACCAAGCCGCAGGGCGCCAGCGCACCGACGTCGCTGGGCCTGGTGCCGCCCGACCGCGTCACCGAAATCGACATTGCCCGCCTGCCGGCATTGGAACGCGAGCAGTTGTTCGAACTGACGCTGGAACCGGAAGCCGGATCGCCGATCGGGCGGCCAACCGGGCCGATCCTCTATGTCGGCCGCGCGGTGACGCTGGCGTCGCGCTGAAATATTTTTTGTCGGGGCTGCATCTGACGGCCCTGTCCCGCGTGTAGTGATGGGTGAGATGACGCCGAAAGGCCGCTCACCCAACCCTCACTACACAGGAGATACACCATGCTGAAGCTGAAACCTCTCGCCCTTGCGCTGATCGCCGTCACCGGTGTTGCCCATGCTGCCGTTGACAATGCGGCGCTGCCTGAGCCGGTTCGAGTTCCGTCCGGCAACGTACTCAAGCTGGAGACGGTTGGCGTCGGCGAAATCACTTACGAATGCCGCGAAAAAAAGGATATGGCCGGTGCTTTTGAATGGGCGTTTGTCGCACCCGTTGCGACCCTGGTCGATATGAAGAAGGCGACGGTCGGCAAGTATTACGGCGGACCGACCTGGGAAGCCAATGATGGCTCGAAAGTGACGGGCAAACAGCTGGCCGTGGCACCGGCCGGCGCGGGCAACATTCCGCTGCAACTGGTCAAGGCTGATCCGGCGATGGGCAATGGTGCGATGACCGGCGTCAGCTACATCCAGCGCCTTGAAACCAAGGGTGGTGTTGCACCGTCGGCGACTTGTGATGCGGCGACCAAAGGCGCCAAACAGCAGGTCAAATACGAGGCCAAGTATGCGTTTTACGCGCAGCAGTAACTGCACGGCGAGGATGTAAAAAAAGGGCCGTCGCGACGGCCCTTTTTCTTGTGAGGATCGGGGATCCGGTTGATCAGTTCTTCATCCGCCGCAGGCCTTTGAGCAGAATGACCGCCAGCGCATCCTCTTTGGCATCCCAGTGTTCATGCGGATCGACGTCGATATCGATGTCGTCACCCATCAGCAGGCAGAGTTCGGTATCGGGCATCAGCCGCGCCAGTTCGGCGGCGGCGCGTTGTGGATGTGTCTTGTCGTTGCCCGGCACAATGCAGGCGGGCGCTTGGATCGATCGCAGCTGTTCCTCGCTGGC
>JBIIZE010000339.1:0-3171 GCA_044346435.1 Burkholderiales bacterium | reverse complement strand
GGCGAAACTTGTCGTAAACCCACAAGGCGTAGCCTGAAAGGCCGTACACCATGAACAGCGCAAACAGCATCTCGGGCAGTGTGCCAGCGAACGAAATCAGCAGCACGAATCCCAGCGCGATCGCCACCACCGCCGAAAAGGGCACGCTCTTGCGCAGGTTGATGTCCTTGCCGCTGTAGAAGCGCAAATTGCTGACCATGGTGAGCCCGGCCACCAACGTCAGGCCCCAGGCCAGCCATTTCACGTCAGCGCCCCTGACCTGGTATTCGGACATGGCCAGCACCAGTCCGGCCACCAGCGCCGCGGCTGCGGGGCTGGGCAGCCCCTGGAAGAAACGCTTGTCGACCACGTCGATATTGGTGTTGAAGCGTGCAAGCCGCAACGCGGCGCAGGCGCAGTAGACAAAGGCGGCAATCCAGCCCAGTTTGGTCGACAGCCAGGGCCCGAGCATCGGTACTGTTTTCATCGCGGCAAAGTCCTTGAGCGCCCAGACATAAACGACCAGCGCCGGCGCAACGCCGAAGGACACCATGTCGGAAAGACTGTCGAGTTCGGCGCCGAAAGCGCTTTGCGTCCGGGTCAGACGGGCAATGCGGCCGTCCAGACCGTCCAGAACCAGCGCCACAAAAATAGCGATGGCCGCCAGCTCAAAACGGCCGCTGACCGCCTGCACCACCGCATAAAAACCGGCAAACAGGGCCGCCAGCGTGAACATATTGGGCAGCCAATAGATGCCGCGCCGCGCAAAGCGGGATTTGATGAACAGCTTGTGTTCTTTGAGTTCAGCCATGGTGCAGATGTTAAACCATCGGCCGGAATCGCGTCACACGGCTTCGCCGCGGGTCACGACATTGCCGCAAGTACGGTTTCCGTCGCGTAAACCTTATCGCCGACCGAAACGCGGGGAACGGCATGCAGCGGCAGGTAGACATCCACTCGCGAGCCGAAACGGATAAAGCCATACCGGTCGCCACGGCTGAATGTTTGCCCTTCCTTGGCGTAACACAGGATGCGACGGGCAATCAGGCCGGCAACCTGCACGCAGGTGACATCGTGTCCGCCCGCGGTTCTCAGGCAGGTCACCGCACGTTCGTTATCGGTAGAAGCCTTTGACAGTTCGGCATTGACGAACTTGCCCGGGAAATACAGGGTCTTGGTGACCGTACCGTTTACGGGAATCCGGTTTGAGTGCGCATTGAACACGTTCATGAACACGCTGATTTTCAGCGAGTCGCGATCAAGGTAGGGATCACGCACCTTCTCGACTGAAACAATGCGGCCGTCAGCGGGTGAAATGACGGCGGTGGGATCCTCGGGAATCGTACGCTGGGGATCACGGAAAAACTGCACCATGAACAGCACGATCAGCCAGGGAAATGCGGCCGCGCCGAAACCGGCATAAGCATGAATGCCGCCGGCCGCTGCAAGCGCCAGGGCGATAAAAGGCCAGCCCTCGCGGGCGATGATCGGGTGGGGATATTTTTTCATCAGCAGGCGGAGGGAGCCGGCCTGCGAAGCCTGCCATTACGCAGACCGTCGCAGACCATTCCCCACGCTGGCCTCAGTTTTTCGACTGATCGACCAGACGGTTTTTCTTGATCCAGGGCATCATGTCGCGCAGCTTCGCACCGACAACTTCCACCTGGTGCGCCTGGCCGATGCGGCGCATCGCCTTCAGCGTCGGAGCGCCGGCCTTGTTCTCCAGAATGAATTCCTTGGCGAACTGGCCGGTCTGGATTTCAGCAAGAATCTTGCGCATTTCGGCACGGGTCTCGTCAGTAACAATACGCGGGCCGCGGGTGAAGTCGCCGTATTCGGCAGTGTTCGACACCGAGTAGCGCATATTGGCAATGCCGCCCTCGTAAATCAGGTCGACGATCAGCTTCACTTCGTGCAGACATTCGAAGTAAGCCATCTCCGGCGCGTAACCGGCTTCCACCAGCGTCTCAAAGCCGGCCTGGATCAGCGCCGACACACCGCCGCAGAGGACGACCTGTTCGCCGAACAGATCAGTCTCGCACTCTTCACGGAACGACGTTTCGATAACGCCGGCGCGCGCCGCGCCAATACCTGCAGCATAGGACAGCGCGATGTCGCGCGCTTTTTTGCTGGGGTTCTGGTGAACGGCGATCAGCGCCGGCACACCGCCGCCCTGCGTATAGGTGGAACGCACCAGATGGCCGGGGCCCTTCGGGGCAATCATGATCACGTCGAGGTCGGCACGCGGCTCGACCTGGCCGAAATGAATGTTGAAGCCGTGGGCAAAGGCCAGGGTTGCGCCCTTCTTGATATTGGGTTCGATTTCATTGCGGTAAACATCGGCATGATGTTCATCCGGCAAGAGAATCATGACCAGGTCCGCGCCCTTGACGGCGTCAGCAACTTCCTTGACCGCAATACCGGCCTTTTTGGCCTTGTTCCACGAGGCGCCGTCTTTACGCAATCCCACGGTAACCTTTGCGCCGGATTCCTTCAGATTGTTCGCGTGAGCATGGCCCTGCGAGCCGTAACCGATGATGGCGACCTGTTTGCGCTTGATCAGCGAAAGGTCTGCGTCTTTATCGTAATAAATCTTCATATTTCCCTCTGTTTGGAACGTGGATGATGATGTTTTCGCATCAGCGCACGCGTTAACGCCGCGGCGCCATGGATCAGTGAATCAAGCCTTCAATACGCGGTCGCCGCGCCCGATACCCGAAGCGCCGGTGCGCACGGTTTCGAGTATTGCGGACGGATCAATCGCCTTCAGGAAAGCGTCAAGCTTCGAGCCGGGACCGGTCAATTCAACGGTATAGTCCTTGTCGGTGACGTCAATGATCCGGCCGCGGAAGATATCCGCCATCCGCTTCATTTCCTCGCGATCCTTGCCCACGGCGCGCAACTTGACCAGCATGAGTTCGCGCTCGATGTGCTCGCCCTCGGACAGGTCAACCACCTTGACCACATCGACCAGCTTGTTCAGCTGTTTGTTGATCTGCTCGATGATTTCATCGGAACCCGAGGTCACGATCGTCATGCGGGAAAGCGTCGCATCTTCCGTCGGCGCCACCGTCAGCGATTCAATGTTGTAACCGCGCGCCGAGAACAGCCCGGCCACCCGGGACAACGCACCGGCCTCATTTTCCAGCAACACGGAAATGATATGTCTCATGGCATCAGACCAGAATCATC